>NZ_ATNI01000080.1:0-47889 GCF_000511705.1 Thermus sp. NMX2.A1 | reverse complement strand
CCCATTGACCTTCATGGGAGGCGCCGTATAATAGCCTCGGCCACTAAGGATAGTGCCGCGACCACGAAAGGAGGCCGTATGAGAAAAGTAGGCAAGCTGGCTGTACTCGGTTTGACCGCCCTGGGCCTGGCCCTAGCAGGTCCCCAGGACAACAGCCTGGTCATAGGGGCTTCCCAGGAGCCCAGGGTGCTGGCGGGTGACTTCCTCAGCATCATCTCCAACCAGGCCATCAAGAGCGAGATCGAGGGATACCTCTTCGCTCCCTTCATCGGCTTCAACGCCGACAGCCAGAACTTCCCCGTTCTGGCCACCGAGGTGCCCACCCAGCAGAACGGGCGCTTGCGGGTGACGGACATCGGCGGGGGCAAGAAGCGCTTGGAGATGGACCTCACCATCCGGCCCGATGCCCGCTGGTCCGACGGCAAGCCCATCACCACCGAGGATGTGGCCTTCTACTACGAGGTGGGCAAGGCCAAGGGGATGCCCGTCCTGAACCCCGACTACTGGGAGCGGGTAAGCCTAAAGGTAAAGGATGCCCGGAACTTCACCGTTATCTTTGAGCCCGCCTACTACTACGACACCTATGGCTCCCCCATCGGCTATGCTCCCAAGCACATCATGGGGCCGGAGTGGGAGAAGGTGAAGGCGGCGGCCCGGGGCCTGGACCCCGACAAGGACGCGGAGAAGCTCAATGAGCTCTACCGCAACTTCTTCCTCAAGTTCTCCACTCCCCAGGCCTTGAACCGGGGGGCCATGGTCTACTCGGGCGCCTTCAAGTTGAAGCGCTGGGTGCCGGGGAACTCCATCGAGATGGAGCGGAACCCCAACTTCCCCATCAAGCCGGAGGGTGGGGAGAGCAAGTACGTGCAGAAGGTGGTCTACCGCTTCATCCAGAACACCAACTCCCTCCTGGTGGCGGTGATCGGTGGCTCCATTGACGCCACCTCCAGCGTTTCCCTCACCTTTGATCAGGGCCGTAGCCGTCAGCTGACCTCCCGCGCCCCTGGCCGCTTTGACATCTGGTTTGTGCCCGGGGCCATCTGGGAGCACATTGACATCAATAAGTTTGAAAACTGTCAGACGGTACGCGATCTTGGCCTAAACGATGTCCGCACCCGTCGGGCCCTCCTCCACGCTCTGAACCGCGAAGGGTTGGTCAAAGCCTTCTTTGACGGCCTCCAGCCCGTGGCCCACACCTGGATCGCCCCCGTCAACCCCCTCTTCAACCCCAATGTGCGGAAGTACGAGTTTGACCTGAAGAAGGCGGAGGCGCTCTTGGCGGAGATGGGCTGGAGGAAGGGGCCGGATGGCATCCTCCAGCGCACCGTGGGTGGCCGCACCGTGCGCTTTGAGATTGAGTTCGTCACCACCGCGGGCAACGCCATCCGCGAGCGCACCCAGCAGTTCTTCGCCGAGGACTTGAAGAAGATCGGCATCGCGGTCAAGATCAATAACGCCCCCAGCGCCGTGGTCTTCGCCGACGAGTACATCCAGCGGGCCAGCGAGTGCAAGTGGACCGGGCTGTTTGAGTTCGCTTGGGTTTCCAACCTGGCCGAGGATGGCTCCCTCTTCCAGTACAAGAACCTGAACACCGGGGCCATCATGGTGCCCACCAAGGAGAACAACTACCAGGGGCAGAACATCGGCGGCTGGCGCAACGACGAGTTTGACCGCCTCACCAGCCAGGCGGTGCTGGAGTTCGACGAGGCCAAGCGGAAGCAGCTCTTCTGGAGGGCCCAGGAGATCTGGGCGCAGGAGCTTCCCGCCCTGCCCCTCTACTTCCGGGCCAACCCCTACGTGGTGCGCAAGGGCCTGGTCAACTACGTGGCCAGCGCTTACGCGGGCGGCTACGGTTACCCCGGCTGGAACGCTTGGGAGATCGGCTGGGAAAGCCGTGGCGCCGTGAAGAAGTGGGACCAGGCGAAGTACGCTCTTTCCGTCAAGTAACCTGAGGTGGTATAGTAGGGCCCGCTGGGCTTTCTGCCCAGCGGGCTTTTTGGTCGGCCGATAGGCTATTTGGAGGCTAAAAAACAGGAGGTACAAAGGTGTTTGCCTACACGGTGCGCAGGCTTTTACAGATGATCCCCTTGCTCCTTGCCGCCAGCGTGGTGATCTACGCCCTGCTGGCCCTGCAGCCGGGGGATCCCTTGGAGGAGCTCAAGCGGCAGAATCCCCGCATGACCGCCGAGCAGTTTGAGGCCTTGAAGCGGGCTTACGGCCTGGACCAGCCCCTCCATATCCGTTACTTCAAGTGGCTTTCCCGGGCGGTGCGGGGGGATCTTGGCTACAGCCGTACCTACGGCATCCCTGCGGCGGAGTACATCTTCGTCCAGCGCCTGCCCAAGACCCTCCTCCTCTCGGGGCTTGCCCTTACCCTGGCCCTCCTGGTGGCCATCCCCGTGGGCATCTTCTCCGCCGTGCGCCAGTACTCCCTGGCGGATTACGTCATCACCTTTTTCTCCTTCGTGGGGTTTTCCATGCCTGTCTTCTTCCTGGGCATCCTGCTCCTTTACCTCTTCGCCATCTGGTTACCCGACCACATCCCGGGCTTCCCCCGTTTCCCCACCGGGGGGGTGCCCGGGGTGCTCTGGGAGGATGTGCGCTCGGGGGCGATAAGCTTTTGGTACTTCCTGGGGCAATGGGCCTGGCACCTCATCCTGCCGGTCATCGCCCTTTCCTCCTTGCAGATGGCGGAGTGGACCCGGTTCATGCGGGCTTCCTTGCTGGAGGTGCTTTCCCAGGACTACATCCGCACCGCCCGGGCCAAGGGCTTGGCCGAGCGGGTGGTGCTCTACAAGCACGCCCTCAGGAACGCCCTTATCCCCATCGTGACCCTGGTGGGTCTGGCCATTCCCGGGGTATTGGGCGGGGCCACCATCACCGAGACCATCTTCAGCTACCCCGGGATGGGGCGGGCCATTTTTGACGCCCTGGTGGAGAAGGATTACAACGTGGCCATGGCGGCTCTGGCCTTCTTGGCCTTGATGACGGCGCTTTTCAACCTGCTGGCGGATCTGGCCTATGCGGTGGTGGACCCCCGCATCCGCTACAGCTAGAGGTGGAGCATGGCGACACAAGCGCACCCAACTAAAGCCAAGCCCCGCACCTTTTTCAGCCTCTTCTGGCGCCGCTTAAGGCGGCACAAGATGGCCATGGCTGGGTTGGTGGTTATCATTTTCCTGATTCTGATGGCCATTTTTGCCCCTTGGATTGCCCCTTACGATCCCACGGCCCAGCCTACGGGGGAGGACGTAGGCCAGTACTATTTCAACCCTCCTTCCCGGGAGCACCTTCTGGGCACCGATGACCTGGGGCGCGATGTGCTTTCCCGCATCATCTACGGTTCCCGCATCTCCCTCTTGGTGGGCTTTGCCGTGGCCTTTTCCAGCGTGATCCTGGGTACCATCATGGGTACCCTGGCGGGGTACTTCTCGGGCCGGCCCTTGCGATTCTACCTGGGGCCTTTAAGGCGGGAGCGGGAAGGGTTTTATCCCTGGAGCTTTGCCCTGTGGCGGGTGTTCTCCTGGTTCCTCTACTACGGGGTCTTGTACCTGGCCCTTTCCATCGCCTGGGCCTTGGCTGAGGATGGAATCCAGACGGGAAGCGTGGGGAGTTACCTGAGCTTTGGCCTGGTCTTGGCCCTGGTGCTCTGGGCGGCATGGTATGGGCTTAAAGGACAGATCCGCTTGGATCTGGATATCGTCATAAGCCGCCTCATTGATTTCATGCTCACCATCCCCACCCTTCCCCTTCTTCTTGTGCTTTCCGCCTTGTTGCGCGACCCCGGGGTGAAGGTGGGGCAGTGGGCCCAGGGAGTCTTCGGCGATGCGGCCAGCGTTTTCATCATCATCGCCATCCTGGTGCTCTTCGGCTGGTTGGGCACGGCCCGGCTGGTGCGGGGGAACATCCTTTCCCTAAGGGAGCAGGACTACGCCACCGCCGCCCAGGCCTTGGGGGCAAGCGACGCCCGCATCATGTTCCGGCACCTGGTGCCAAACACTTTGGCGCCCCTGATCGTGCAGGCCACCCTGCAGATCGGCGGGGCCATCCTCACCGAGGCGGCGCTTTCCTTTCTGGGCTTCGGCATCCAGCCCCCGGTGGCCACCTGGGGCAACATGCTGACGAACGCCCAGGAGTACATCTTCACCGCTCCCTGGCTGGCCTTGCCGCCGGGGTTCATGATCTTCATCACCGTCTTGGCCTTTAACTACCTGGGGGATGGGCTTCGGGATGCTTTGGACCCAAGGAGCCGTCTCTGATGCCACCCCACCCTGGCAAAGCCAGGGTGGGGCCCCCGGTCTACCGAGGGGATAGCTTTTCCGGGGGATAGGCGGCCTCGAGGAAATATAACCCCTGGGGTGGTGCCGAGGGGCCCGCTTGGCCCCGGTCCTGGGTTTGCAGGATGAGCCGGATGCTCTCCGGGGAGCGCTTGCCCAGGCCCACCTCGAGGAGGGTTCCCACCATCCCCCGCACCTGGCCCCTCAGAAAGCTCTGGCCCCGGAAGTAGAAGCGAAGCTCCCTACCTGCTTCCCCTTCCACCTCCTCCATGCGGGCTTCGTAAAGCTCCCTTTCCCCTGCCCGCACCTCCTCCTTGGCGAAGCCCAGGAAGCTGTGCCGGCCCGGGAGGTGGGCGAGGGCCTCCCGGATGGCGGCGAGGTCCAGGGAGTGGCGGATCCAAAGGGCCCGGTGGCGGAGGAGGGGGGAGGGGTGGGGCCTAAGGAGGAGGCGGTAAAGGTAAGCCCGCCAAAGGGCATCCTTGCGGGCATGGAAGTCTGGGGCCACCTCCTTGGCGGCGATCACCTTCAGGTCCTCGGGGAGAAGGCGGTTCAGGGCCTCGGGGATCCTTTCCGTGGGAATCCTGCTTAGGAGGTCAAAGTGGAAGGGCATGGCCAGGGCATGCACCCCGGCGTCCGTGCGGCCTGCGGCCACCGCTTTGGGCAGGGCCCCGATTTCCGGCAAAATCCTTTCCAGCTCGCCCTGCACGGTGCGAAGGCCTGTTCGCTGGCGCTGAAGCCCGGCGAAATGGGTGCCGTCGTACTCCGTGAGGATCAGGATGCGGCGCACGGGCCCAGCTTAATCCGCACCCACCGGGGCCTTGGAGGGATGCCCCTCGAGGGCCACCCCTTTCCCCACCACCTTTAGCCGCACCCGGTCTCCCTCCCGGAAAGGGCTTTCCGGACCTTCCTGCACCAGAATCTCCTTCTCCGGGGAGAGGAGGCGCACCCGGTAGGTGAGGTCGTGCCCCTTGAACTCCCGGGCCAGCACCTGTCCCAGGGCACCCTCCGGAGTCTCGGGGGGAAGAAGCCTTAGGGCCTCGGGGCGCAGGGAGAGGAGAAGGGGTCCGTGGGCGGGCTCCGCCAGGGGCACGGGGCCCAGGCAGGTTTGCGCATACCGGCCGAATCCCTCCCCCGGAAGCAGGTTGGTGCGCCCCAGAAACTGGGCCACGAAGGGGGTCTTGGGCCTTAGGTAGACCTCCTCGGGGGTACCCACCTGCTCTAGCCTTCCTCCCCGCATCACCCCCAGGCGGTCGGCGAAGGAAAGGGCCTCCTCCTGGTCGTGGGTGACCAGGAGGGCGGTGGTACCCGTTTCCTTGAGGATTTTCCGCACCTCCTCCCGGGTGCTGGCCTTGAGGCTGGCGTCCAGGCTGGAAAAGGGCTCGTCCAGGAGGACCAGCTTCGGCCCCGGGGCCAGGGCCCGGGCCAGGGCGATGCGCTGCTGCTGCCCCCCGGAAAGCTCGCCCGGCCTGCGGTCCTGGAAAAGGGTCATGCCCACCCGCTCCAGGGCCCTTTTGGCCCTCTCCAGGCGGTCCTTCCCCTTAAGTCCAAAGGCCACATTGCCCAAGGCGGTGAGGTGGGGGAAGAGGGCGTAGTCCTGGAAGACGAAGCCGATGCCCCGCCTCTCCGGGGGCAGGAGGGTGATCTCCCTGCCCTCCAGGAAGATCCGCCCCCTATCCGGGCTCTCCAACCCGGCCACCACCCTTAAGAGGGTGGTCTTGCCGCAGCCCGAGGGCCCCAAAAGGGCCAGGATCTCTCCGGGGTAGACCTCGAGGTCGATTCCCTTAAGCACCTCGTGCTCCCCGAAGTGCTTGGCGATGCCCACAAGTGTCAGAAGCGGCGCTCGCTCCAAAGCAACACCCCCACGAAGGCCGCCGAGAGCAGGACGATGAGAAGGGCAAAGGGAGCGGCCTCGGCGAACATGGCTTCCTGAGTGTAGCCGAAAACCCGGGTGGAGAGGGTGCTATAGCCCATGGGGGCGAGGAGGAGGGTGATGGGAAGCTCCTTCACCGCCCCGATGAAGGCCAAGGCCCCTCCCGCCACCGCTCCCCGCCAGAGGAGGGGAAAGGTGACGCGGAAGAAGGCCCGCGCCGGGGTGTCCCCCAGGGTCCTGGCTGCCTCCTCGAGGCGCCTTGGCACCTGGTAAAGGGCTCCCCGCACCGGCCCCAGGCCCTCGGCCAGGAAGTGGAAGGCCAAAACCAGGATGAGAAGGGGTAGGGTCCCGTAAAGGAAGGGAAGGCTCTTCAGGCTGAAGAAGATCCAGGCTAGGGCGAAGGCCAAGGGGGGAATGGTGTAGCCCAGATAGCCCAGCCTTTCCAGGAAGCGGGAGGCCGGCGAGGGGTAGCGCACCGCCAGGTAGGCGATGGGCAGGGCCATGCCCACGGCCAGGAAGGCGGCGGGGGTGGCGGCCATGGCGGAGTGGGAGAGGGCTTCCCAAAGCCCGGTGAGGTGTTCCCGGGGAAAGCGGCTTGCCAGGTGGAAAAGGGCATAGAGGGGGAGGACCAGGGCCAGGAGGACGGGGAGGAGGAGTAGGAGGTAAGCCCAGGGGGTGAACCTGCCCAGGCGCACGGACCTGGCCTTTTTCCCGCTACCCTTTCCCGTGCGGGCCAGGCTAAGGCGGCGGAGGAAGGCACCTTCCAAAAGGAGAAGCCCTCCGGTAAAGAGGAGGAGGAAAAGGGCCAGCCAGGCGGCGTACACCCGGTCAAAGGCGGCGCTGTACTGAAGGTAAATGGCGTAGGAGAAGGTTTCGTAGCGAAGGAGGCTCACGGTGCCGAAATCCCCCAGGACGTGGAGGCCCACCACCAGGTAACCCGAAAGGAGGGCGGGGAGGAGTTGCGGAAAGACCACTTGGAAAAAGGTCCTTAAGGGTCCCACCCCAAGGGTTCGGGCGGCTTCCTCCAAGCTGGGGTCCAGCCCCAAAAAAGCAGCCCGCAAACCCAGAAAGAGGTAGGGGTAGGTGATGAGGGAGAGGACCAAAAGCGCTCCCCAGTACCCCTCGAGGCGCGGCAGGGGCAGGACCCCCCCGGGCCCCGTGGCCGAAAGGATCACGTAGGCTCCCACGTAGCCGGGGATGGCCAGGGGCAGGGTGAGGAGGATGGAGAAGAGGCGCTTCCCCTTGAGGTCGGTGCGAGTGGTGAGGAAGGCCAGGGGCAGGGCGATGAGGGTGGTGAAAAGGAGGACCCCGAGGAGGAGGGAAAGGGTGTTCTTCACCAGCTCCAGGTTCTTGGGGCGAAGGAGGATATCCCGAAGGGTTTCGGGATCGGCCTCGAGGGCCCTTAAGGCTAGGTAGAGGAGGGGAAGGGCCACCCCGCCCCCCGTGAGGAGAGCGGGCACCAGGAAGGGCAGAAGCCCGGGAAGCTGATGGAGCCTTCTTGCGCTGGTCATCTTAGATCCCGTTGGCGTCCCCTTGGGCTCCTCCGTCCCGGGGCCCCCACCTTGGCCCAAGCCAAGGTGGGGTGGGATTAGAGGATACCCAGCTCCCGAAGGAGCTTAAGGGCCTGGTCCAGGGGGAGCTTCTCAAAGTCCAGCTTGGGGCTTTTCGCCAGGGCCTCCTCGAGGGGCAGGAGGTGGGCATCGGCCACCACTCCCTTGACCAAGGGGTATTCCCCCACGGTGCCCGCGAAGTACTGCTGCCCCTTGGGGGAGAGCAGGTAGGTGAGGAAGCGGTTTGCGGCCACCAGGTTCTTGGAGCTCTTGAGGATGCCCGCTCCCGTGACCAAGGCCAGGTTGCCGACGTCCCCATCCTTAAAGTAGTGGAGCCCCAGGTTGTACCCGGCCCGGCGGAAGCGCACCACGTAGTAATGGTTGGTGGAGCCGAGGTCGATCTCCCCGGCGCGGATGGCGTCCAGCATGGCTGGGTTGGAGGCGTAGCTCTTGGGGTTTAGGGCCTTCATGGCGGAAAGCCATTCCCGGGTCCTGCCTTCCCCGTAGAGGGCGATCATCCCCGCCACCATGTCCTGGAAGCTGGAGTAGGTGGGGGTCCAGCCCACCCTGCCCACCAGGCCCTTTTCCTGGGCGAAGCGGGGGAGGTCCAGGATGCTTGCGGGAAGCTCTTCCGGCTTAAGCTTCTGGGGGTTATAGGCCAGCACCCTCAGGCGCAGGGTCACCGGCACCCAGGCCTTGGAGGCGGGCACGAAGGCTACGGGTTGCCTAAGGAGGGTGTCCCCCAGAGGCCTTAAGAGGCCTTTGCTGGCCGCCTGGCCCAGGGCGCCCGCGGTGTTGGCCCAGAAGACATCCGCCGGGGAACGGCTTCCTTCCTCCTGCAGGGCCGCCAGGATCTGGGCGTCGGTGCCGTAGCGCACCTGGACCCGGATACCCGTTTCCGCCTGGAACTGCTTCACCAAGGGTTCCACCAGGCTCTGCCCCCGCCCGGAGTAGAGGGTTAGGGTCTGCTGCTGGGCGAAGGCTAGTCCTAAAGCCGCAAGGCCGATCAGGGGTATGAACCTTCCAAGCTGCATCTTGCCTCCTTCCTGCATCCCCAGGGGTTCCCCGGGGCGAGGGCGCCCTCTGCCTGGGGACTTTACCCCAAGGGGGGATTAAAGTCAAGTATTCCGGTCGGATTTTGTAAGTTTAGAAGTGATAATCACTTGCAGCCAGGAAAACACCCCCACGAGGTCCTGCGGCCAGAAGGGGGTTTTCCCGGTATACACCAGGGGTACGGGGTTTCGGGTGTGCTTGGGGTGCCAGGGCTCCTCGGCATTCCCGTGGTCGGAGGTGAGGAGGAGGGTGCCCCCTTCCTCCAGGAAGCCCTTCAGGAACAGGGAGAGCTCGCGGAAGCGCTCGGGAAGGGTATCCGGATGGCGGTGGGCAGCCAGGTCCAGGGCCCAGTACTCCAGGACCACCAGGTCGAAACTTCGGGTCAAGGCCGCCATTCTGGCCCCCACCCCGTGGGGATCCTCCCAGAAGGCGGGAGGGAGTGCCAGGGAATGGCCCAAGGGCAGAAGGGGGAGGCCTGCCAGGAGGGCCGCCTGGGCGAAAGCGGAAAGCATAAGCCTCCTTCCCCCCGTGGCTCGCTTCAGGTATTCCGGGCGGTAGGCGTTGGCGTGGAGGACCCTGAGGCCGGCTTCCTTAGCCCAGGCGTAAAGGCTTTGCCGGAGAAGGGGCCTGAGCCTGGGGCTCGGGAAAGGCCCCTGGTGGTGGCCTAGGAGCCTGGCGGCGTTGACTCCGGTGAGGAGCGTGGTCTGGCCCGTGCCCGACTGGGGCAGGCCCTCCACCCCCAAGGTGGCGTCCAGGGCCCTGGGGGAAAGCTCCAAAAGAAGGGGGAAAAGGTCCTCCAAGGCCTCCCCCAGGCCCAGGCCGTCCACGAAGAGGAAGAGCACCTTTCCATCCTAAGGGGGGGCATCTGTCCTGGAGGGTGAGGGCTATCCTGAGCTTGGGAGGTGAAGGGATATGGGAAGCTACAACCCGCTGGTCTTCGTTTTAGGCCTGGTCACGGCGGCCGGGGTCTCGGGGGTGGCCTACTTGCTCGCCGTGGCCCGGGGTGGGGACGAGAAGGCCCTGGGCCGGCTTTACGGTCCCCTCTTCTTCACCCTTGGGGTCTTTGCCCTTGGGGCGGTGGCCCAGCTCTACTGGACCAACTGGGCGGGCCGTCCGGCGCCCCAGTACACGGAGCTTTTCGGGGTGGCCACGGGGCTTTTCGCCTTCATGATGGTCCTCGCTGGCTTTTACCTCTACCAGGGCCTGGAGCTTAAGGCCCTGGCCTGGCCCTCCGCCTTCCTCGGGCTTTACCTCCTCCAGGGAGCGCGGGCGGTGTTGGACTTCGGCCTCACCCGGAACCCGCCCCTCACCGCCCTCATGTGGGGGGCGGCGGGCCTCGCCAGCCTCGGGATCCTCTTCTACGCCTATAGCCGCCCCGAGGCCCGGCGCACCTGGGCCTACCTCGGGGCTTTGGTCCTGGCCCTGATGGCCCTGGGGGCCTTCCTTACCGGCTTTATGGCCTACTACGGCCACATCGCCAGCGCCGTGGGGGGCGGGGGCTAAGGCGCCTTGGGGTTTGTGTCCCCATGCCCAAAGGGCCTTTGGGCATGGGGTAAGCTTTGGGGGAAGGAGGGTATTATGCCGGTTCGCAAGGCGAAGGCGGTATGGGAAGGCGGGCTTAGGCAGGGAAAGGGGGTTATGGAGCTAGAAAGCCAGGCCTTCAAGGGGGCCTACTCCTATCCCTCCCGCTTTGAGGAGGGGGAGGGGACGAACCCCGAGGAGCTCATCGCCGCGGCCCATGCGGGGTGCTTCTCCATGGCCCTGGCGGCCTCGCTGGAACGGGAGGGATTTCCCCCCAAGCGGGTTTCCACCGAGGCCCGGGTGCACTTGGAGATGGTGGAGGGGAAGGCCACCATCACCCGGATTGAGCTCATCACCGAGGCGGAGGTGCCGGGGATAACCCCAGAGAAGTTCCAGGAGATCGCCCAGGCGGCCAAGGAGGGTTGCCCGGTTTCCCGGGCCCTGGGGGGGGTGAAGGAAATCACCCTCGAGGCTCGCCTGGCCTAACCTTCCCCCTTCCAGAGAAGCCGGCCACAGGAGGGGCAGCGCACCAGCTGCCCCTGCACCACCTTTTGCGCCACGTGGGTGGGCAGGACCACGTTGCACCCCTCGCAGCGAAAGACCTGGGCCTGGCGGTGCATGCGGGCGATGCCGGTGCCCTTCCGGGCCCGGCGGATGGCCTCGTACTCCTTCAGGACAGGGGCAGGGATGGCCTGGGCCATCAGGGAGCGTTCCTCCAGCCTGACGGCAATCTCGGCCTTTAGGGCCTCCACCCGCACCCGGTTGGCCTCCAAGAGTTCTTCCAGGTGGGGCCTTAAGGCCGCCAGCTGGGCTTCCACCTCCTGGATCTCGTTTTCCAGGTTCTCCATGGCCTCCATGATGGGGGTGGAAAGCTCCAGGAGCTCCTTGATGCGGTCCTTGATCTGCTGGATGCGGTTTTCGTACTGGGTCTGCTCGCGGGCGCTTTGGGCCTGGCGCTGCTCGGCCTCCGCCTGCTTTTCCTTGGCGGTGAGGTCCTCGATGTCCAGGCTGTGGCGGTTGTACTCCTTGCGGAGCTCTGCCTGGCGCTCCAGGAGCTCGGCAAGCCGGTCTTCCAGGGCCTCCACCTGGGCCTTCACGGAAACCAGGTCCTCGGGAAGGGTTTCCGCCTCCTTTTGCAATCGGTCTATCTCCAGGTCCTTTTCCTGCAGGTCATAAAGAGCCTTGAGCGCCTCAAGCTGTCCCCTGTGGGGAGCATCCGCCCCGTTCACGTTTCCCATTCTAACCCGAGGAGGAAGGGGTTGGTCTTGGCCTCGAGGGCCAGGGTGGTGGGGGGTCCGTGCCCCGGGTAGACCTCCGTTTGTGGGGGCAGGGTGAGGAGGCGCTTTAAGGAGCGGAAAAGGTCCTCCCGGCTTGCCCCTGGCAGGTCGTAGCGGCCGATGCTCCCTTGGAAGAGGAGATCCCCGGAAAGAACCCGGGGGGGTTCCCCGGCCTCGCCGGGATGGATGAAGGCCACATGGCCGGGACTATGGCCGGGAAGGTGCCAGACGGTGAAGCCGTAAAGGACCTGCCCCTCTTCCAGAGGCTCTACCGGGAGGGGAGGGTCGGGGATGGCGAGGCCCCACATGCGGGCCACTTCCGCCGCATGCCGGTAAAGGGGAAGGTCCAGGGGGTGGAGGAAGACCGGCAGGGAGAGGGCCTCCACCAAGGGGGCCACCGCTCCCACGTGGTCGAAGTGGGCGTGGGTGAGGAGGATGGCCTTGGGGGTTAATCCCGTGGACTCCAAAAGGGCCAGGATCCTTTCCGCCTCGTCCCCGGGGTCTATGAGCACCGCTCCTTCCTTCCCCTCCACCAGGTAGGTGTTTTCCTGGAGGGGGCCCACGCTCAGGCCGTACACCTTCATGGCTCGGTGGGAAGCCCTTCCTGCAGCCACTCGTGCATGGAGCCCAGGTAGTTTCTGGCCCTCACCCCCAGGCTCCTAAGCACAAAGAAGGCCACGGCGCTCCGGGCCCCGGAGTGGCAGTAGACCCCCACCTCCTGTCCCGGCTCCAGGCCGAGTTGCTTTAGCACCTTGTCCGGCTCCAGGAAAAGCTCCAGGGGGGCATTCCGGCTCCCCGGGATCCGTCCCCCCTTGGGGCAGCAGGGGGGGTGGACCTTGCCCTGGTATTCCTCGGGGCTTCGCACATCCAAAAGAAGAGGGTGCCTGGCCGCCTCGTCCGCGGTGAGGAGCCAGTCCCGCCGGAGCTGGGCCCGGGTTTCCGTGCGCTCGGGCTTGGGCTCTTCCCGTTCGGTGGCGTAGGGTTCCCAGCCCTCCGTCCAAAGTTCCACCTCTAGCCCCCCAAGGCCCAGGAAGAAGGCGGTGCGGCAAAGGCGGCTGGTGAGCCCCTCGTCGTAGAGGACCACCGGGCTTCGTAAGCCAAGTTCCTGGAAGAGGTCGGTGAGGCCGGCCTCGAGGGCCTTAAGCTCCGCCTCTTCCCGCAGGCGGAGCCTGGGAACGGAAAGATCCAGGTGGCGGGCGCCTGGCAGGTGGCCTGCCTCGTAGGCGGCCCTGGGCCGGGTGTCCACCAAGACAGCCTCAGGAGGGATCTCCATGCCCTTGATTATAGGGGGCGCAAGGGTAGGTGCATAAGCCTAAAGGTACTTGACAAGAAGGCGCGCAGGTGATATAAGTGAAAAGGGAGGTGATAGGTATGGCCCTGGTTCGTAGGGATGTGCGTCCTGCGGAGATCACTCCCTTCCGTACCTGGGGTCCTTTCTCCCTCCTGGAGGAGGCCAACCGGCTCTTTGAGGAGGTCCTGGGCGACTTTGCCCGGCCCGTGGCCACCTACGTGGCTCCGGCCGACCTCTACGAGACCGACGAGGCCTTGGTCCTGGAGATGGCGGTGCCGGGCCTGGCTCCCGAGGACCTGGAGGTGAGCCTCGAGGGGGGCAAGCTCACCGTACGGGGCCAGGTGAAGCCCGCCGAGGAGGTTAAGGTGCGCCGCTACTACCTGCAGGAGATCCCTCACGGCTCCTTCGTGCGCACCTTCACCCTCCCCGTGGAGGTGGATGCCTCCCAGGCCAAGGCGGAGTTCCGCCACGGGATCCTGCGCCTCACCCTGCCCAAGGTGGCCGAGGCTCGGGCCAAGCGGATCCCCATCGAGGTGGTCCAGTAAGCCCGGAAGCTCCTTCCCTTCCTGGGGAACGTCCCCGGGGGGTTTACACTTTCTTTAGAGCCTCGGCAAGGCGCTTCAGGGCTTCCTCCAGCACCTCGGGGTAGGTGGCGAAGTTGAGGCGCACGTAGCGGTCGTATCCTTCCCCGAAGTTTTCCCCGGGGTTCAGGGCCACCCGGGCCTCCTTGAGGAAGAAGGAGGCCGCCTGGGGAATGGGGGTTTTGAACCAGGCCAGGTAGGTGCCCTCCGGGGGGAAGTGCCCGAGGCCCACCTCCTTGGCCCAGGCCGCCACCCGGTCGCGGTTGGCCCTAAGCCGGGCTAGGGTTTCCCGAAGCCAGGGCCCAGCCTCCAGCAGGGCGGCCTTCCAGGCGGCCATGGCCAACACGTTGGGGAAAGTGTGGGGCAGGTGGCGCTTGAAGGCCTCCACCAGGGGCCTAGGCCCCACCACCGCCCCTATGGGCAGCCCAGCCAGGTTGTAGGCTTTTCCCGGACCCAGCAGGGTGAGGGTGCGCTCGGGGAGGAAGCGGGCCAGGGGCACGTGGGGCTTCTCGTAGGTCAAAGGGGCGTGGAGCTCATCGGAAACCACGATGAGGTCGTGCTTGCGGGCGATGGTGGCCAAGTCCGCAAGTTCCTCTTCGCCAAAGACCCTACCTGTGGGGTTATGGGGGTGACAGAAGAGAAGGAGCCTGCTGGCGTAGGCCAGGCGCTCCAGGCCCTCGAGGTCCAGCCTGTACCCCTCCTCCGTTTCCCGTAAGGGGTTGGCCAGAACCGTGCGCCTTTGCTGGCGGATGGCGGCCAGAAACGGGGGGTATATGGGGACCTGGGTCAAGACCCCCTGCCCGGGTGCGGTGAAGGCGGCCACCGCCCCGTAGAGCCCCACCACCACCCCGGGCATGAAGGCCACCTCGCCTTCCAGGCCCCACCTCTTAAGAAGGAGGGCCTGGAGCTCCTCGTCCCCTTCCCGGGGTGGGTAGCCCAAGAACCCCTTGGCCCTTTCCTCTATGGCCCGGCGGATGGGTTCGGCCACGGGGAAGTCCATGTCCGCCACCCACAGGGGCAGGACACCTTCCGGATAGGTGCTCCACTTGAGGGAGTCCTTGCGGGGCGGAAGCTCCATGGGGTTATCTTAACCGGGGCCCTTCCCCAGCCGGCGGAGCATGTACCAGGAAAGGAGGATGAGGGGCAGGCTCACCACCTGGGTGGCGGTGAAGAGGCCGATGCCCAGCTCGTCATTGCGGTACACGGGAAGCCACAGGGGATTCAGCCGGAAGGGCTCCTCGAGGACCGAGCGGAGCACGCTGTACCAGAGGATGAAGTTCCAGAAGGCATACCCGTAAAAAGGCTTTTTGCGAAGCCAGTAGTAGGAGAGGGGCAGAAGGATGAGGCCCACCAGGGCCCCATAGATCTGGGTGAGGTGCACGGGGCCCCGGAGGAGCTCCGCGCACCGGTACACCTGGGAGATGTCCTCTATGCCAGGGCAGATTCCCGGGAAGCCCTTGGCCCACTCCGGCCAGGTGAAGCCGATGGGCAAGGAGGTGAGGCGCCCCACGGTATCCGAGCCATTCATCAGGTTCCCGATCCTGCCGGCGATGATGCCCAAGGCCACCCCCGGGGTGGCGGCGTCCAGGTAGGGCCAGAGGGGGTAGCCCTTTCGCTTATGGAAGTAGAAGAAGACCAAAGCCCCGCCCAGAATGGCCCCGTGGAAGGAGAGGCCCCCCTGCCAGATGTACAGGACCTCCACGGGGTTTTGCAGGAAGTAGCTGGGGGAGGTGAGCACGTAGCCCAGCCTGGCCCCCACCACCCCGAAGATGACTGCCCAGAAGGCCACCACCTCAAACTTCTCCGCATCCAACCCCCAGGCCCTAAGCCTGCGCTTGGCCAGCTCAAAGCCGATGAAGATGGCCAGGGTCAGGAGGAACCCGTACCACTGGATGCGCAAGGGGCCTATCTGGATCATGGTGGGGTTCATGCCTCACCTCCCTTGGACTCCTGCCAGCGCTCCACCAGGGCCAGCAGGTCTTTCTCGCCAAAGGCTCCTTCCAAAAGCACCTCTTCCCCCAGGAGGAGCACGGGTACCCGGAAGGTGTAGAGGCGGAAAAGCCCGGGGTCCTGGTCCACATCCCGGCGCACATAGGGTATTCCCAGGGTCCAGAGGGCCCTTTCCGCCTTTTCGCAAAGGCCGCACCCCTCGCGGGTGACGAAGACCAGGTCCATGGGGAAAAGCATACCTTGCACTGGGGTAGTACCGCCAGGGGCCCCTAACCTGGTTTGGCCAGGTTGGGGTGCCATCAGAAGATGGCCCGGATCACCAGGATCCCCATGGCCACGTGGACGATCGCCTTGGCCACCACGCCCCCCATGAGGCCCACCAGGGTTCCCCAGGCGGCCTTAAGGGCTTCCTCCGGCCTTCTTCCCGAAAGGTACTCAAAGAGCCAGGCCAGGAGGAAGGGAAGAATCAGCACCCCCAGGACACCCAGAAAAAGGCCTAGGATTCCCCCCAGAAAGGCCCCCCAAAGCCCTGCCCGCCCGGCCCCGTACCTTCTGGCTCCCAGGAGGGTGGCGAGGTTGTCCAGGCTCATGGCCAGAAGGGCCAGGACGCCCAGGGCCAGCCACAGGCCCAGGGAAAGCTCCCGGAAGCCCACCAGGGCCTCGTGGAGGAGGGCGGCCGCCAGGATCAGGAGGGTGGCGGGGACGAAGGGCACCAGGGTGAGGAGCACCCCCGCCCCCCAAAGGACCACGAAGAGCCAGTCGGCGAAGGTATCCATGAAAAAAGCCTAGGGTGGGATTTCATGAGAAGGAAAAGGACATCCGCCCTGAGGCAGGGCCTTAAGCTCGAGGCGAGGAGGCGGGTATGGAGTTTGGCCTACCCAAGGAGCAAGCCGTGGTCAAGACCCAACCCCCCTTCGGGGAGGTGCGGGAGGGGCGGGTGGCCCTTACCCCCCAAGGGGTGCGGGAGCTGGTGGAGAGGGGCCACCGGGTCTATGTGGAGCGGGGGGCGGGGGAGCGGGCGGGCTTCCCCGATGGGGCCTACGAGGAGGCCGGGGCCCGGCTGGTGAGCCGGGAGGAAGCCTTTGGCCGTGGGGAGGTGGTCTTGAAGGTGGGAAGGCCCACCCTCGAGGAGATCGCCTTGCTCCGGCCCGGAGCCACCATCATGGCCTTCATGCACCTGGCGGTGGCGGAATCCTCCCTGGTGGAGGCCATGGCGGAAAAGGGTTTGACCGCCATCGGCTACGAACTCATCGGGGCCGGGGGGAGGCGCCCCGTGCTCAAGGCCATGAGCGAGATCGCAGGCCGCCTGGCCCCCCAGATCGCCGGGAGGCTTCTGGAGGCTCCCTTTGGTCCCGGGGTGCTTCTTTCCGGGCTGCCGGGGATTCCCCCTGCGGATGTGGTCATCCTGGGGGCGGGGGTTTTGGGAAGGGCGGCGGCCCGCTCCTTTTTGGGAATGGGGGCCTCGGTCTACCTCCTGGACAAGGAGTTTTCCGCCCTGGAGGAAGCCTCCAAGGAGGCCAAGGGGGCGGTTGCCGCCCTCATCACCCAAAGCCGGCTGGAGCGGTACGCCGCCTTTGCCGACGTCCTGGTGGGGGCGGTGGCGGTGCCTGGGGAGAGGGCCCCCTTCCTCCTAAGCCGGGCCCTGCTCTCTCGCATGCGCCCGGGGGCCGTGCTCCTGGATTTCGCCATCGACCAGGGGGGGATTGCGGAAACCAGCCGGGTGGGGGTGTACCAGGAGATGGGCATTACCCATTTCTGCCTCCCCAACGTTCCCGCCCTGGTGCCCCGTACCAGCAGCCACGCCCTCACCGCCACCCTTTTGCCCTTTCTCCTGGAGGTGGAGGAGGATCCCTTGGGGGTTCCCGAGCTCCGGCAAGGGGCTTACCTCCTCCTGGGCCAGAAAGGAGGCCACCTGGAATGAGCTACCGCAAGAAGCTGACTTCCCCCGAGGATGCCGTCACCCTCATCCGATCCGGGATGCGGGTCTTCGTTTCCGGAAACGCCGCCACCCCTACCCCCATCCTGAAGGCCCTGGCTGATCGCAAGGACGAGCTTGTGAACGTGGAGCTCGTGCACCTCCTCCAGTTGGGGGAGGATCCCTTTGCCTCCCCGGAGATGGAGGGCCACTTCCGGCGCCGCTCCCTCTTCGTGGGGCCCACCGACCGGGAGGCGGTGAACCAGGGCCGGGCCGACTACGTGCCCATCATGCTCCACCAGGTGCCGTGGCTTTTCAAAAGGAGCATCCTTCCCCTGGATGCCGGCATCGTCCAGGTTTCCCCACCCGACGAGCACGGCTTCTGCTCCCTGGGGGTGGAGGTGATCGCCACCAAGGCGGCCCTCGAGGCGGCTCCCATTGTGATCGCCATGGTGAACCCCAGGATGCCGAGAACCCTGGGGGATACCTTCGTCCACGTCTCCCGCTTCACGGCCATCGTGGAGCTGGACTGGCCCCTGCCCGAGCTGAAGCGGGAGGGCTTTGGCGAGGTGGAGCGGAGGATCGGGGAGCACGTGGCGAGCCTCATTGAGGATGGGGCCACCTTGCAGATGGGCATCGGGGCCATTCCCGATGCCGTGCTGGCCAGCCTCGAGGGCAGGCGGGACTTAGGCATCCACACGGAGATGATCTCCGACGGGGTTCTGGAGGCCTTTGAAAAGGGCCTTATCACCGGGGCCCGCAAGACCCTCCACCCTGGCAAGGTGATCGGCACCTTTGTCCTGGGCTCGGAACGGCTCTACCGCTTCGTCCACGACAACCCCCTCTTTGAACTCCACCCCGCGGACTACGTGAACGATCCCTTCGTGGTGGCCCAGAACCGCAAGATGGTGGCCATCAACTCCGCCATCGAGGTGGACCTCACCGGCCAGGTGGTGGCGGACTCCATCGGCACCCGCATCTACTCGGGCTTCGGCGGCCAGCTGGACTTCATCCGCGGGGCAGGCCGGAGCGAGGGGGGCAAGCCCATCATCGCCCTGCCCTCCACCGCCAAGGGGCAAAGCCGCATTGTTCCCTACTTGAAGCCGGGGGCCGGGGTGGTCACCACCCGGGCCGATGTGCACTACGTGGTCACCGAGTGGGGCATCGCCGAACTCTTCGGCCGCTCCCTAAGGGAGAGGGCCCTGGCCCTCATCGAGGTGGCCCACCCCGACTTCCGGGAGGAGCTTTTGAAAGCGGCGTGGGAGAGGAGGCTTCTGCCCAGGGTTTATCCGGGCATCGACTTGGGGCCTAAGGGTTCTGGCTAGGAAGGCGTTGCCCTAGGTTTTCCTGGTTGTTTGGGGCCTAGCGGCCTTGACAAGTGGGGGGATGAGGCTCCTAAATAGGGGGCGATGCCGAGCAAGAGCCGGCCCGAGGGGGCGCGAAAGGCGACCAAAGGACGAGAGAAAGGCTTGAAAGATACCCAGCGCGCGAGCCCTGCGTCGTCGGCCAGCCTGGATGCCGACCGGGCCGGGACTCCCCGGGAGGGAGGGATTTCCACCCTGGTGGTGGTGGAATCCCCCGCCAAGGCCAGGAGCATTCAAAAGATGCTGGGGCCCGGCTATGAGGTGCGGGCGAGTTTGGGGCACGTGGCCGACCTGCCGGAACGAGAGCTCGGGGTGGATGTGGAGCGGGACTTCGCCCCCACTTACGAGGTGAAAAAGGACAAGAAGCCCGTGGTGGAGGCGTTGAAGCGGGCTGCAAAGGGCAAGCGCCTTCTCATCGCCACCGACCCTGACCGGGAGGGGGAGGCCATCGGCTGGCATGTGGCGAGGCTTCTGGGCCGCGATCCCAAGGAGCCTCTAAGGGTGGAGTTCCACGAGATCACCCCCAGGGTGGTGCGGCAGGCGGTGCAAAACCCGAGGCCCATAGACCAGAACCTGGTGGATGCCCAGCAGGCCCGGAGGGTCCTGGATCGTCTGGTGGGCTATAACCTCTCTCCTCTTCTTTCCCTGGAGTTCCGCAAGCGGGCCCTCTCCGCGGGAAGGGTCCAGAGCGTGGCCCTGCGGCTTTTAGTGGAGCGGGAGGAGGAGATCGAGGCCTTCCGCCCGGAGGAGTACTGGACCCTGGAGGGGGTTTTCGCCCTGGGCCAGGACCGAACCCTTCCCGCAAGCCTCTATGAGGTGGAGGGCAAGCGGCTATGGGCCGGCCAGGGGGAGAAGGAGGGGAAGCTCCACCTGGCGAACGAGGCCCAGGCCCAGGCCTTGGCCGAGGAGGTCAAGGGGCCGTCCTACCGCGTGGTCCAGGTGGAAACCAGGGAGCGCCGCAAATCCCCCCCGCCTCCTTTCACCACCTCCACCTTGCAGCAGGCGGCCAGCAGCCGTCTAGGCTACACGGCAAGCCGCACCATGCGCATCGCCCAGCGCCTCTACGAGGGCGTGGACCTTCCCGAGGGGACGGTGGGCCTCATCACCTACATGCGCACCGACTCGGTGCGGGTTTCCCCGGAGGCATTGCAAGCGGCCCGGGAGGTCATTCAAAGGATCTTTGGCCTCGAGTACCTGCCGGAAGGCCCCAGGGTTTACCGGAACCGCAAGGAGGGGGTGCAGGACGCCCACGAGGCCATCCGCCCCACCGACGTGCGGCGCACTCCCGATAGCGTGAGGAAGTACCTTTCCGACGAGGAGTATCGCCTTTACGACCTCATTTGGCGGCGCTTTGTCGCCAGCCAGATGCGGGATGCCCTCTACGACCAGACGGTGGTGCTTCTCAAAGATGAGGGGGAGAAGCCCCGTTTCACCTTCCGCGCCTCGGGCTCGGTGCTTAAGTTTGAGGGGTACCTGAAGGCCTGGGGGCGGGGGGATGAAGGGGGGGTGGCGCAGGCGGTAAATGAGGGCCAAGAGGCGGAGGTGGAACCCCCCTTGCCCCCGGTGGCGGAGGGCACAGGGGCTGAGCTTTTGGAGGTCAAGGCCCAGCAGCACTTTACCGAGCCCCCGCCCCGGTACACGGACGCCACCCTGGTGAAGACCATGGAGGAGCTTGGCATCGGGCGTCCCTCCACCTATGCCCCCACCCTGGAAACCCTGGAAAAGCGGGGGTACATGATGCGCAAGGGGCGCACCCTGCTGCCCACTCCCCTGGGCCGCCAGGTGACCCACTACCTCAAGGAGCGCTTCCCTCAGGTGGTGGCCTACGAGTTCACCGCCCGCATGGAGGACCGCCTGGACCAGGTGGAGGAGGGGAAAGCCCCCTGGCCCAAGGTGGTTTGGGAGTTCTACGAGCCCTTTCTGGGGGAGCTTTCCCAGGTGCCCAAGAAGACCTGTCCCCGGTGCGGGAGGCCTTTGGAGCTAAAGGTAAGCCGGTTCGGCCAGTTTCTGGGGTGCACGGGCTACCCGGAGTGCACCTACACCGAGCCTTTGGAGAGGAAAAAGGAGGCCGAGCCCATCGGGGAGGCTTGCCCCAAGTGCGGAAGACCCCTGGTGCGCAAGGAGGGCCGGTATGGCAGCTTCATCGCCTGCTCCGGCTACCCCGAGTGCGATTACACCCGGGACGATGGCGAGCCCACGGGGCATACTTGCCCCAAGTGCGGAAGCCAGGTCCTCGAGAAGCGAAGCCGCCGCGGTAAGCCCTACTACAAGTGCGAGAACAACGCCTGCGATTTCCTTTCCTTCTATCCCCTTCTGGACCAGACCTGCCCCTCCTGCGGCTGGCCCTTGGTGAAGAAGGGGGAAGGAGCCTGCATGAACCCTGCCTGCCCGGTTCACGACCCCAAGCTGGTTCCTCCCCCCAAAGCTTCCAGCCGGGCTGCCTCCTCGTCAGGGGATTTGGCTTCCAGGGGCAGGAGGTCCTCCCGCCGCAAGGCCGCTAGGGCAGGAGAAAGCCGCACTGGGGCGAAGGCCAAGGCGAAGGTTCAGGAACCTTCCCCACCCAAACCTCCCAAGGACTGGGAGGAGCTGAAACCCTTCCTTGGGGAACTCACCCCGGAAGAGCGCCAGGCGGCGGAGGCCTTGGCCCTTGGGGAAGTCCTTTCCCCGGAAGCGGCCAAGCTGGCCCAGCGGGCCATCTTCAAGCTACGCATGAAGAAGGGCCGCGCCAGGAAGGAGGCGGTTACCTGATGGAAAGCTTCAAGCTCCACCTCCTGCGCCTGGCCCGGGAGGGGAAGGTGGAGGTACCCGGCGTGCCGGTGCGGGGTTATACCCTGGTGGGGGAAGAAGAACGCCAGGATATGGCCTTTTACCTGGTTCTGGAAGGGGAGTTGGTCATTGACCTGCCCCAAGGCCAGTATCTGCACCTGAAAAGGGGGGAGGCCGCCCGGGTTACGGAGCCCCACCGCCTTGTGCCGGTGGAGCGGGTGGTGCTTCTGGAAGTGGGGTAGGCCCTACCAGGTACACGGCACCCCAGGGCCTGTACACGCTCACCACTTTGTTCTCCAGCACCCGGCCGTCCCGGTAGCGCACGGTGCGCCTCACCTCTACCCTGGCCCCCTCGGCGGCGAAGTCCACCTGTTTGCGCACGCCAGGGGGCAAGGAGGGGGCCGGGATCTCCCGGGGGGGTAAGGGAGGCTTCCTATCGGAGATGAAGGGGCCTTCCCAGCGCACTTCCCGGTCCTTGGTGCCGAAGAGGTGAAAGCGGAGCCGGGTGCCCACCACGGAGCGCTGCACCAGGATGTGCCCCGGGGTGTCGTTCACCACCTTGAGGTCCTTGTAGGGTTGGATCACCGCGGCGTCCAGGCCCGTGGGCTTGTAGTAGGCCACCTGGTAACTGTGGGCGTGGCGCTCCTTTATGGGTAGCCCGGCCAGGAAAAACGCCCGGAACAAGGTGGTGGAAACCTGGCAGACCCCGCCCCCCACCCCCTGCTCCGTGCGGTCCCCTACGATGACGAAGGCTTCCTTGTATCCCTCTTCCTCGGTGATGGGCCCCAGGGCTTGATTGAAGGAGAAGGTGCCCGGGGGGATCAAGAGGCCGTCCAGCTTGCTGGAGGCAAGGAGCAGGTTGTGGGCACGCTCCCGGCTGGAACCCTGGAAGTCCGTTTCCCCGGTGGCCAGGTGCTCCCGGATTCCCAGGGCGTAGAGGTCCTTGAGGCTTGGGGTGGGCGGGAGGTAGCGCACGGGCAGGCGGAAGCTTTTGCGCCCGTTGGCCAGAGCCTCGCGATAGGCGGCCAAAACCTCGGCCTCGTCAAAGGCGAGCCCCTTTTTCTCCACCCCCCGCCAGCGCCCATCCTGCAGGATGAAGCGGGGCCTTTTGGGTTCACGGGCCAGCTTTTTGATGAGGACTCTCAGCTCCTTCTCCGTGGCCACAGGATAGGGTTGGCTACCTACATAGCTGAGAATCTGACCATCTTCAATGACGTCCTCTTCCAGGACCAGGATGGCGGTGATAGGGGAGGAATCAGGGGTGGTGCTACCCTGGGCCAGGGCAAGGCCCAGGGCCAGCGTCCAGGCGAATCGCCGAAGCATGGGGGCAATCTATCACGTGTTCTGTTAAAGGTCTGTGAAAAGCCCCACCACCCGGTACAGGGCTTCCTCCTCCTCTTGGGAGAGGTAGCGCGCCTGTCCTACGGGGAGGTCCCCTAGGGTGAGGGGGCCCAGGGAGAGCCGCTTCAGGTAGAGGACACGGTTCCCTCGAGCCTGGAACATGCGCTTTACCTGGTGAAAGCGCCCTTCCCTCAGGACCAGCTCCACCCGGGTGGGGTCTTGGTCCCAGGAGAGCTCCGCGGGAAGAAGCCGCGTGCCCTCTAGAACCAGGCCCTCTCTAAAGGCCTCCTGGTCCTCCCTTGTGGCGGGGCGTTCCAGATGGACCAGGTAGCGCTTTTCCACCTTGTGCCGGGGATGGGTGAGGCGGTGGAGAAGCTCGCCGTCGGTGGTGAAGAGGAGAAGCCCTTCCGTGTCCTTGTCCAGGCGGCCCACCGGGGAGAGGTCCCGGGTGGGAAAGCCTTCCAGGAGAGCGTAGACCGAAGGGCCTTCCCTCCGGCTGGTCACGTACCCCGCCGGCTTGTGCAGGAGGATGTGGTGGTGGCACCGCAAGACAAGGGGTTCACCGTCCACCTCGAGGCGGGCACCTGGGGGCACGTGAAAGGCTGGGTCCCTGACCACCTGGCCTTCCACCTGTACCTGGCCGCTTCGCACCAGGCGGGCCACCTCCTTACGGCTTCCCAGGCCCAGGCGGGCCAGGAGCTTGTCGAGCCTTTCCCCCCTCATAGCTCCAAGGCTCCTTCCAGCCACCACAGGGCCCCCTTGGCCATGGCCTGGGCGAACTCCTCCGGGGTTAGGCCCTTGGCCTCCACCCGCCCGGGGTTGAGGCCTTGGAGGAAGAGGAAGCGCTCTAAGGGGTCTTTCGGCAGATGGGGGGAGACCACCAGGAGGTCTATGTCGCTTTCCAGGTTGAAGCTACCCCGGGCTACCGAGCCATAAAGGTAAACCCGGGCCTCTCCCAGGGTTGCCCGCACCCTTGTGGCGTAGGCTTGGGCCTCTTCCAGGAGGGCCTCCCAGGCGGCCATTCGCAGCCTAAGGGCTTCCGAGGCCACGCCAAACCTCCTCTGCCCATTTCAGAACGCCCTCGGCTGCCCTTAGGGCCTCCTCAGCCCGGGCCCGCGTGTAGTACTCGTAGGGGCTTCCTTCGGGGTAGGCATCGGGATAGCGGGCGGGAATGTAATGGGCGTCTAAGGTGCGCGCCTTTTCTTCCAAGGCTTCGGGGACCTCATGGCCCGCTTCCTTCAGCGCCTGGAGCAGGCGGATCAGGGCGTGACCAAAGGCGGGCTGTCCTAGTCCCCGTAGCAGGCCCTTAAGGGCGTATTCCCCTGCCTGGTGGGCCTTAAAGCTGGCCCAGTCGTAGTCCCCTTCCTCCAGGTCCCGCTTCCCAGAGGCCAGGGTATGCTGGGCTTGCGCGTGCCATCTTGCCCATTCCTCCCAGTCCAGGGGTGCCATCCTCTTTATTCTAAAGGGCATGAGGCTTTACCAGGAGGACAGCTACGCCACCCGCTTCCAGGCCCGGGTGGTGCGGGCTTGGAGCGATGAGCAGGGCCACCATGTCGTGCTTTCTCAAACCCTCTTTTACCCGGAGTCCGGGGGGCAACCTGCGGACACGGGCGTGCTGAAAGGGGAGTTTGGCCAGGTGCGGGTGCTTTACGTCTTTGAGGAAGCCAAGGCCTTCGGGGATGTGGTGCACCGTGTGGACGGCCCTATCCCCGAGGGAGCGGAGGTGGAGGGAGAGATTGACTGGAACCGGCGGTTTCGACACATGCAGCGCCACACCGCCCAGCACATTCTTTCCCAGGCCCTCCTCAGGGCCGGGGGGTACCACACCATCGCCGTGAGCCTGGATAGCCCGGTTTCCACCGTGGACCTCGAGGAGGAAGTGGAGGAGGCCAAGCTCCAGGAGGCGGAGGCCCTGGCCAACTTCGCCGTGTACGCGGACTACCCCATAGAGGCCTTTTGGGTTTCTGAGGAGGAGCTTGCCCGTTACCCTTTAAGGCGGCCTCCCAAGGTTCAGGGCCAGGTGCGCCTGGTGCGGATCGGGGACTTTGACCTGGCGGCCTGCGGGGGCACCCACCTGAGGACCAGTGCTCAGGCGGGCCCCATCAAGGTCCTGAAGTGGGAGCGGTACAAGGGGGGAAGCCGGGTGTACTTCATGGCGGGGTGGGAGGCTTTGGAGGACTACCATGCCAAGCACGCCCTGCTTTCCCGCCTGGCCCTTTCCTTCTCCACCAGCCCCCTGGAGCTGGAAAAACCGGTGCGTCGGCTTCAGGAAGAGGTGTACGCCCTAAAGGGCGAGAACCTGGAGCTTAAGGAGGCTTTGGTGGAGGCCCTCCTGCCCCGGGCCCTCGAGGAGCGGGTGCTCCTGGTGCCGGCTCCCGTCCTGGGGGACCTGGCCAAGAGGCTTCTTTCCTGGAGCGAGAAGACCTTTTTGCTCCTTTCCCCCGAGGGTCGCTTCGCCGCCCTGGGCCCCGGCCGGCAGGAGGTTTTGGAAAGGCTTAAGGCCCTTGGGGCCAAGGGCGGGGGAAAGGAGGTGGTCCAGGGAAGCCTGCCCAAGGAAAAGGTGGCCGCGGCCTTGGATCCAAGCCTCGTAAGGTGAGGCCATGGGGCTTTTTGAGGGAAAGGGAATCCTGGTGACGGGAGCGGCCCGGGGTATCGGCCGGGCCATCGCCCGGGCCTTCGCCCGGGAAGGGGCCCTGGTGACCCTTTGCGATCTGCATCCCGTGGGGCGGGGGGTGGCGGAGGAGATCGGAGGCTTCTTCGTGCAGGCGGACCTGGCCGAGGAAAGGGACCGGGTGCGCTTCGTGGAGGAGGCAGCCCATGCCCTGGGGCGGGTGGACGTACTGGTCAATAACGCAGCCATCAGCGCCCCAGGGTCGGCCCTGACCGTGAAGCTCCCCGAGTGGCGAAGGGTTCTGGAGGTGAACCTCACCGCTCCCATGCACCTCTCCGCCCTGGCGGCCAGGGAGATGGCCAAGGTGGGCGGGGGGGCCATCGTGAACGTGGCCAGTGTCCAGGCGCTTTTCGCCGAGCAGGAAAACGCCGCTTACAACGCCTCCAAGGGAGGGCTGGTCAACCTCACCCGTTCCCTGGCCCTGGACCTGGCTCCCTTGGGCATCCGGGTGAACGCCGTGGCCCCGGGGGCCATTGCCACGGAGGCGGTACTGGAGGCCATCGCTCTTTCCGAGGACCCGGAGAGGACCCGCCGGGACTGGGAGGACCTTCACGCCCTGAGGAGGCTGGGCCAGCCTGAGGAAGTGGCGGAGGCAGTGCTTTTCCTGGCCTCGGAGAAGGCCAGCTTCATCACCGGGGCCATTCTGGTGGTGGACGGGGGGATGACGGCCAGCTTCATGATGGCGGGTAGGCCAGTGTAGCGCCGCCCCACCCTGGTTTTGCCAGGGTGGGGGGCGGGGCCCGGCCAATCCCTGGCCCGTGCTATTTAGACTTTTACCGATATGGCGAAAAAGGGCATCACGTGGCGTGGTCCTTGTAGGGCTCTCCCCGCAGGTCGGAGATCAAGTGGATGGCCACGTAGGCTCCGTCCCCTGCGCTCACGATGGCGTGTCCCGGCACCTTGCCCCGGGCCACCCCAGCGGCGTAGACCCTGGGATAGCTGGTACGGCCAGCCTCGTCGGTTTCTATGTGGACTCCCTTGCGGGTAAGGCCCAGGAGGGAGGGCAGGGTGGGGTCTTTGTGGGTGCAAAGGAGAAGCCTTTCCGCTTCCACCACGCCCTCCTCGGTTTCCACTTCAAAGACCCCTCCCAGGTCCCGCACTCCCTTGACCACGCCCCTTTGGATCTCTGCCCCGTAGCGGCGGGCGTGCTCTTTTAGCCTCTCTAGAAGCTCCTTGCCCGAGGGTTCGTCCAGCAGGCCAGGGTAGTTGGGGACCCGGCTTACCTGGGCGATCTTGGAATGGCCCCCGTCCAGCACCAGGACCTTAAGCCCGGCCCTGGCGAGGAAAAGGGCCGCGGAAAGACCCGAGGGGCCGCCGCCTACCACGAGAACGTCCCACATACCTTTTAGAGTATATGGGTCGGGAACGGAGGAGAGAAGGCAAGGTATAATCGGCGGCGCATGATCTTGGACGACCGCTACCCGGTGCTGGAGACCCTCGAGGAGAAGGAGGGGATCACCCTTTATCGGGTGGAGGGCGGGGTGGTTTTCTTTTTCCAGGTGCGCACCCCCGAGGACAAGGAGCGCTTTTACCGGTACCGGGCGGCCATCAAACGCCTAGAGGAGCTCGGGCTTGTGGAGGCGGCGGTTTCCGCCAAGCCCGGGCGCTACTACGCCTTTTTTCCCGAACGTCCCCTGGCCCGTAAGGCTCCGCCCCGGGCTGCCCTCGAGGCCCTGGCTCCCTTGGGTTTTGGCCCGGAGCATCTGGCCATGGCCGAGGAAGGGGTGGCCTATCTTTCCCCCTGGCCCCTGGGGTCTAGCCGGCGGGCCTTGGCCCGGGGTCCTTCCCGCCTCCAGCCGGGCTTCCTTCTAGGGGTAGCCCCGGGCCTTCTCCTCTTCCTCCTGGGGCTATGGCTTTTTTCCCAAGGGGTTTACCGCTACTTCAACCCTCCGGAGTACGCTGTGCCGAACCTGGTGGGCAAAACCGCCCGGGAGGCCTTTCTCCTTTTGAAGGATATGGGGCTCAGGCTGGAGGTGGTGGAGGGAAACGACCCGGCCAAGCCCAAGGAGGTGGTGCTGGCCCAGGAGCCTCCACCGGGAACCCGCCTTAGGGCGGGGCGCACCGTGCGCCTCACCCTTAACCAGGCCCGGCTGAACCCTCTGCCCGAGCTCAAGGGACTTCGCCAGGAGGAGGCGGAAGCCCGGCTCTCCGAGCTGGGCTACCGCCTGGCCGGGGTGGCCCAGGTGGAAAGCCCCGAGCCCCTGGGCACGGTCCTGGCCAGCGACCCACCTCCTGGCACCCCCCTGCCTCCTGGGGCCCCGGTGCGGCTTCTGGTTTCCCGGGGTGCTTCCCTGGGTCCCACGGTGCCCCTTCCCCAGCTCACGGGTTTAAGCCAGAAGGAGGCGCTTTTCCTCCTGAACGCCATGGGCCTGCAGGTCCAGGTGGAGGAGGTGCCCTCCGGGGCTCCGCCCGGCACGGTGCTGGCCCAGGAGCCCGCCCCCGGCACCCCCATGCCGCCAGGAAGCGGGGTGCGCCTGAGGGTGGCGGCGAGGGGAGAGGTGCGGGTGGGGGCTTTGAGCCCTCTGCCTGCCCCTAAGCCCGAGGCCCGTACCGTGACCCTGGCCCTGAACCTGCCCCCGGAGGTGGAAGGACGCCAGGTGCGCCTGGTGCTGGTGGACGACCGGGGGGAGCACCTGGTTTACGAGGGGGAAGGCCGTGAGGGCCTGAGGGTTTCGGGTACCTACGAAGCGGTGGGGGAGGCCCACTTCCGCCTTTACCTGGACGGGGAGCTCTTCCAGGAGTGGGCCCCCTGAGGTTTCCCTGGATTGGGGAGGAAGGCGTGAAAGGAGGCTGGGCCGAGGACCTGGCGCTCGCCTACCTTCTTGAGCGGGGCTACCGGCTTCTTGGCCGCAACCGCCGCACCCCCTTTGGGGAGGTGGACCTGTTTCTGGAACAGGACGGGATTTACGTGCTGGTGGAGGTCAAGCAAAGGAGCTCAGGGGCGTTTGGAAGTCCTTTGGAGGCCATTACCCCTAGGAAAGTGGAGCGCCTGCTGAAAAGCGCCCGCTATCTCCTGGGTCGGGACGATCTCCCGGTGAGGCTCGAGGCCATCCTGGTCCACGGGACCCCGAGGGCCCACCGGATAGAGCACCTGGTGTTGGAAGTGTAGGCGGCAATCCTCACGGCTTTCCCCTTTTGGGTAAGCTTGGGGGTGTTTAGGAACCTCGAGGCCTACCTCCAAGCCTTGGAGAGGCGGGGGGAGCTCAAGCGGATCAGGGTACCCGTTTCCAGCGAGTTGGAGATCACGGAGATCGCCGACCGCATGGTGAAGACGGGGGGTCCTGCGCTCCTCTTTGAAACGGTGGCGGGGAAGGATTTCCCTGTGGCCATCGGCCTTTTCGGCACCCGGGAGCGCACCGCCTTCGCCCTGGGGGTTCGGGACCTGGACGAGCTTTCTGAGAAGGTGGCCCGCTTGCTGGAGTTGAAGCCGGGAAGGGGGGGGATCTCCGCCCTCATGGGCCTTCTTCCCAAGCTTCCCCTTCTTAGAGGGTTCTTCCCCAGGTGGGTGGGGAGGGCCCCGGTGCAGGAGGTGATCCTGAAGGGAGAGGCAGTGGACCTCTTCCGCCTTCCCATCCTGAAGTGCTGGCCCTTGGACGGAGGGCCCTTCCTCACCCTGCCCCTGGTGATCACCGAGGATCCGGAGACCGGAGAGCTCAACGTGGGCATGTACCGCATGCAGGTTCTGGACAAAAGGAGCACGGCCATGCACTGGCAGCTCCACAAGGTGGGCCGCCAGCACCTGGAAAAGGCCAGGAAGCTGGGGAAAAAGCTGGAGGTGGCCGTGGCCCTGGGGGGGGATCCCATCCTCACCTACGCCGCCACCGCCCCTTTGCCCCCTCTTCCCGGGGTAAGCGAGTTCCACCTGGCGGGATTCCTGCGGGGTGCACCCCTGGAGCTCACCCGGGGTGTCACCGTGGACCTTCCTGTCCCCGCCGAGGCGGAGTTCGTGCTGGAGGGCTACATTGACCCGGAAGAGCCCCTGGTGGAGGAGGGTCCCTTTGGGGACCACACGGGCTTCTACACCCCCGTGGATCTCTATCCCCGCTTCCACGTGACCGCCATTACCCACCGGAAAAGGGCCATCTACCCCGCCACCATCGTGGGGGTACCTCCCATGGAGGACGCCTACCTTATCGAGGCTTCCGAGCGCCTTTTCCTGCCGCCTTTGCGCCTCATCCTTCCCGAGGTGGTGGACTACCACATGCCCCCGGAAGGGGTGGCCCACAACTGGGTGAACGTGGCCTTGCGCAAGGCCTATCCGGGCCAGGCCTACAAGGTGGCCTACGGGATGCTGGGGCTTGGGCAGATGATGTTCGCCAAGGTGATCGTGGCCGTGGATGGGGATGTTCCGGTGAGGCCGGGGTTTCAAACCCTTTTGGAAGCCCTCAAGCATGCCCTGCCCGGGCGGGATACCCTCCTCCTTCGGGGGCCTATGGATGTGCTGGACCATAGCTCAAGGAGCTTCGCCTTCGGTGGGAAGCTTCTTGTGGATGGTACCCGTAAGCTTCCCGAGGAGGGGGGGGAGGTACCCTTCATCCCCAGGGTTCATGCCGAGCTTCCCCAGGACCCGGAGGCCCAGGCCCAAAGGCAGTGGCCGGGCATCTGGGGGGTTACTTTGGGCAAGGAGAGGCCAGGCCAGGCCCTGGCCCTGGCGGAAAGGCTCCTCAAGACCCCGCAAAGCGCTGGCATACGCTTGATGCTCCTGGCAGACCACGACATCCTCCTTACCCCCGAGGAGCTTCTTTGGGCTGTGCTTAACAACATAGATCCGGAGCGGGATGCCCGGGTGATGGAGGGAGTGGAGGGCCCCGTCTTGGTGCTGGACGGCACCCGCAAGCTGCCCCAGGAGGGCTTTGCCCGCACCTGGCCCGAGCGCATCCTTATGGATGCCCGGATCAAAGCCCTGGTGGACTCCCGCTGGGAGGAGTACGGCTTTTAGGCGGTTCGCAGGGCCCGGTTGCGAAGGAGGGCGCTTTTAAACGCCCGGACCACCTCCCGCTCCAGGCGTCCTTGGCGGACCTCGTTTTCCAGGGCCTGCAAGGCTTCCTCGGGCCGGGCTACCTTGCGGTAGGTGCGCACGCTGGTCAAGGCATCGTAGATGTCGGCGGCGGTCACCGCCTGCACCAAGAGGGGTATCTGGGTAAGGCCGTCGGGGTAGCCGGAGCCATCCAGCTTCTCGTGGTGCCAGCGCACGTAGGGTTTTAAGCGGGTGTAGGCCCTTAGGGGCCGGATGATCTCGTCTCCCTTCACCGGGTGCTCCCGGATAAGGCGCCACTCGTGCTCCGTGAGGGCGTAGTCTCCCCGCAAGATGTGGTCGGGGATGCCGATCTTGCCCACGTCATGAAGAAGCGCTCCCATGTGGAGGTCCTCGAGCTCCTCGGGTTTCGCCCCGAGTTCCTCCGCGGCGTACTGGGCCACCCTTTTCCCGTGGCCTGCGGTGTAGACGTCCTTGGCCTCCACCGCCCGCACCAGGGCGAGAAGAGCCCTTTCCAGGTCCTCCAGCTTCTCTTGCAGTTTCCGGCGCGCCAGATGGCCCTTGACCCGAAGCCTGAGCTCCGCCAAATCCACGGGGCGGTTTAGAAAGTCGTCGGCCCCGGCCTCAATACCCTTAAGGCGCACCTCCCGGTCCCCATCGGCGGTGAGGAGGATGACGGGAAGCAAGGGGTCCAGGGCCTTTACCCTGCGGGTGAGCTCGAGGCCGTCCATGATGGGCATGTGCAGGTCGGTGAGCACCACATGGGGGAGGCTATCCCGAAGGAGGTCCAAGGCCTCTTGCCCGTTTCTCGCCTCCTGGACCTCCACACCTAAAGGCTCCAAGGCCCGCATGAGGAGGAGGCGCTGGATGGGTTCGTCGTCTACCAGCAACACCCTTTTGCATGGGGGAACTGGGGGTGTTTCATAGCCTCACCCCGCTGAGTAGCTGGTCCAGAAGCCCTGGGCGGCTGCTCTCCATTTGCCCTGTGCGTTGCACCAGCCCTTTCCGCTCCAGGCGGAAGAGGTGAAACCGAACCAGGTCCAGGGGCAGGCTGAGGGCCTTGGAGAGGCCTTCTGCGGACACCCCCTTTTCCAGGTAGGGAAGCGACTTGGCCAGAAAGCTTTCCTCCGGGAGGTGCTTCTTGGCCCTTGAAGATGGCCTTGGGATGGGGGAAGTACGGGCGGTAGCGCTCTAGCTCATCCTGGAGGGTGACGGTGCTCAGAAGAACCTTCTCCACAGGCCAGTTCAAGCGCACCTTGTGCTTGGGCTTGGCTCCGGGGAGGAACTCGAAGCTGCCCTCCCGGGCTTGCAGCAAGGCTTGCAGGGTGGCTTTGGCGGCCAGGGCCTCGAGGGGCTTGCCGTGCTGGTCAATGGAGCGGATATAGCCGGGCTTCAAGTAAAGGGTGGTGGCGGGAATATCCTTCACGTTCCAAGTTTCCAGGGCCCCCTCCTTGTGGGCGAGAAGCTGGAGGAGCTTCTCGAGGGGCAGTGCATTGAGGCTTCCAAACAGGGCCATAACCCAACCTCCTGCCTTCACCCTAGAGCCCCCCCTGTGAAAACGATTTGAAAAGGCCGTATAATCCCCCCTTGTGCTGGTGCGGCCCGCCCTTCTTCCCCTTTGGCCTCCTCGGGTGAAGGACCTCTTTGGCCGGGAAGGGCCCTTGGTCCTCGAGGTGGGCTTTGGCGACGGGCGCTTCACCGCGGAGCTTGCCAAGGCCCATCCGGAATGGCTCATCCTGGGGGCTGAGGTCTCGGCGGCCAGCGTCCTGAGGGCCTATAGGCGCCTGAAGCGCGAGGGCATAGGAAACGTGCGCCTTTACCACGGGCAAGGCCCCTTCGCCCTGAGGAACCTGGTGCCGCCGGGGAGCTTAAGGCGGGTCATCGTCAACTTCCCCGATCCCTGGCCCAAGAAGCGGCACCAGCGGAAGCGGCTTTTGCAGGAGGGATTTTTCCGCAGGCTTTCCACTAGGCTCATGGGGGGCGGGGACCTCCTCCTCACCACCGACCACGAGGAGTACTTCCGCTTCGCCCTGGAGGAGGCGAAACGGAGCGGGCTTTACCGGGTGGAAGTTAAGGAGCCCCCTGAGGCCCACCTGCGCACCAAGTATGCCCTCAAGTGGAAGGAGGCGGGCCGGACCTTCTTCCATGCGGTGTTCACCAAGGTGGCCGAGGATCCCACGCCTTGGCCGCCCATAAGGAGGTACGAGGTGGCCCATGCGCTGTTAAGGGGGGAACTGCCCAAGGAGCTTACCCTTGCCAAGGCTCCCGTGGCCATCCCCGGGGGGGTGGCGGTCTTTCTGGAGGTAGCCCGGGGGGAGGAAGGGTTTTACGTGCTCACCCACGTGGAGGAAGAAGACCTCACCCAGGATTTGCTTCTGGAGGTGAGGAGGAGTGCCCACGGACTCTACGCAGGGGTTAGCCGCTTCGGTAGCCCCCTCATCACCGAGGGGGTGAAGGAGGCGGTGCGGGCCCTGGTGCGGGAGCTCGGGGGGGTGGGCCTCGAGGTGGTCCAGGACCACACCTAGCCCACGCCCTAAAATAGCCCTATGCACGCCCATGTGATCCTGGCCGCCGGGCAGGGGACCCGCATGAAATCCCGCCTGCCCAAGGTACTCCATCCCCTCCTGGGCAAGCCCATGCTGGCCTATGCGGTGGAAACGGCCCTGGCCCTGGAACCCCAAAGGCTGGTGGTGGTGGTGGGGCATGGAGCCGAGCAGGTGATGGAGGTCCTAAAGGCCTATCCGGTGGAGGTGGCGGTGCAGGAAGAGCAGCTCGGCACCGCCCACGCCCTTTTGCAGGCGGAGCCCTTGCTAAAGGACTTTCCTGGCCCCACCCTGGTTACCCAGGGGGATACGCCCCTTCTTCGCCCGGAAACCCTAAGGGACCTTCTGGAAAGGGTGGAGGAGGGAGCGGGGATGGCCCTCCTCACCGTGGAGCTTTCTGACCCCACCGGCTACGGCCGCATCCTGCGCCAGGGGGAGGAGGTCTTGGGCAGCGTGGAGGAGAAGGATGCCTCCCCTGAGGTCAAGGCCATCCGGGAGGTGAACGCCGGGGCCTATGCCTTTGACGGCTTCCTCTTCCAGGCCCTTAAGGAGGTGCGAAACGAAAACGCCGCCCGGGAGTACTACCTCCCCGACCTCATCGCCATCTACCGGGCCAGGGGGCGGAGGGTGGTGGCGGTGAAGGGCGTGGTGGAGGAAGCCTTGGGGGTGAACACCCGGGAGGAACTCGCCCGGGTGGAGGGAGTGCTCCTTTCGGCCTTGCGCCGGGAGTGGATGCGAAAGGGAGTGCGGATGATCCTTCCCGAGAGCATCTACCTAGAGGCCAGCGTGGAGCTGGCCCCGGACGTGACCCTCTGGCCAGGGGTGGTGCTTAAGGGAAAGACCCAGATCGGCGAGGGGGCGGAGGTGGGACCCTATGCGGTCCTCGAGGACACCCTCCTGGAACCGGGGGCCCGGGTATTGGCCCACACCGTGGCCCAGGGGGCGGTGATCGGTAGGGGAGCCGACGCCGGGCCCTTTGCCCGGCTACGCCCCGGGGCCGTTCTCAGGGAGGGGGTCCACGTGGGCAACTTCGTGGAGGTGAAGAATAGCCTCCTCCACCCCGGGGTCAAGGCGGGGCACCTGGCCTATTTGGGGGATGCCGAGGTGGGGGAGGGCACCAACATCGGGGCCGGGGTCATCACCGCCAACTACGATGGCAAGCGCAAGCACAGAACCTTCATCGGCAAGGGAGCCTTCATCGGTTCCAACAGCGTGCTGGTGGCCCCGGTGCGGGTGGGGGATGGGGCCATGGTGGGGGCGGGGAGCGTGATCACCCACGATGTGCCCGAGGATGCACTGGCCGTGGCGCGGGAGAGGCAGCGGAACCTCGAGGGCTACGCCCGGCGCAAGCTGGAGGGGGACTAGGGTTTCACCTTCCTTTCAGCCCGGGTGGTAAACTGGGGGGTATGAACCTGGGCATGCCGGAAATCCTGGTGATCCTGGTGGTGGCCCTCCTCATCTTCGGGCCCAAGAAACTCCCCGAGCTCGGCCGTTCCCTGGGCCAGAGCATCCGGGAGTTCAAGCGGGGGGCCCAGGAGATCCGGGAGGAGCTGGAGAAAAGCGTGGACGTGCGGGAAGATAAGGGCCCCGAAGGGGCTAGGCTGGCTAGGGAAGATAAGGGCCCCGAAGGGGCTAGGTTAGCTAGGGAGAAGCCGGTTTCTGAGGCTTCCTCCAAGGCCCCCGAGGTTTCCGAACCCCAAGAGGAGCGCAAGGCTTGAAGGAAGCCCCACTGGTTGAACACCTGGAGGAGCTCAGGGCCCGTATCCTCTGGTCCCTGGTGGCCTGGGTGGTGGGTACGGGGGTGGCCTGGAGTTTTAGGGTCCAGCTCCTGGAGTGGCTGAAGCGGCCCTTGGACCTGGCGGCCCAGCAGAACCACATCCAGGTGAACCTCATCGTCTTGGACATCACCGAGCCCTTCTTGGTTTCCTTGAAGGTGGCGGCCTTCGGGGGGCTGGTGTTGGCCCTGCCCTTCATCGTCTACCAGGTCTGGGCCTTCATCGCTCCTGGGCTTTACGAGCACGAGAAGCGGCTGGCGGTGCCCTTCTTGCTGGGGGCTGGGTTTAGCTTCGCCTTGGGGGCCCTCTTCGCCTACTACGGCTTTTTGCCCTTCGCCATACCCTTCCTCCTGGGCTTTTTGGGTGAGGTCATCACCCCGCAGATCTCCATCGGCCGCTACATGGGCCAGGTCCTCATGATGATGGGGGTCATGGGCCTGGTCTTTGAGATGCCGGTGGTGAGCTACCTCTTGGCCCGCCTGGGGATCCTTTCCTCCACCTTCCTGGCCCGCAACTGGCGGATCGCCGTGGTCCTGCTCCTCACCCTGGCGGCCCTCATCACCCCCACGGTGGACGTGGTGTCCTTGGCCATCGTTACCGGTCCCCTATTGGTCCTTTACTGGATCTCCGTGCTGGTGGCCAGGGTGGCGGAGCGGGCCAGGCCCAAGGAAGAAGCCGCTTGACACCCTAAGGGGCTTTGCCCCATAGAATAGCCCATGGACGAGCGCATCCTGGCCCTGCGTAAGGAGGTGGACCGGGTTAACCGGGAAATCCTGCGCCTCCTCTCCGAACGGGGAAGGCTGGTGCAGGAGATCGGCCGCATCCAGACCGAGCTCGGCCTGCCCCACTACGACCCCAAGCGGGAAGAGGAGATGCTGGCCTACCTCACCGCGGAAAACCCCGGTCCCTTTCCTCCGGAAACCATCCGAAAGCTTTTCAAAGAGATCTTCAAGGCCAGCCTGGACCTCGAGGAGCGGGAGGACCAGAAGAAGTTCCTCTATTCCCGCAGGCACAAGCCCGAGCCCACCCGGGTGCGGGTGGGGGAGGTGGTCTTTGGGGAAAAGCCCCTCCTCATCGCCGGACCCTGCTCCATCGAGTCCGAGGAGCAGATGATGGAAACCGCCCGCTTCCTTTCCGCCAAGGGAGTCAAGGTCCTAAGGGGCGGGGCCTTCAAGCCCAGGACCAGCCCCTATGGCTTCCAGGGCCTGGGGGTGGAGGGGCTGAAGCTTGGCCGCAAGGCGGCGGAAGCTTTTGGCATGGTTTTCGTCACCGAGGTCATGGATACCCGGGACGTGGAGGTGGTGGCGGAATACGCGGATATCCTCCAAATCGGGGCCCGGAACATGCAGAACTTCGCCCTCCTCAAGGAGGTGGGGCGCTCGGGTAAGCCCGTCCTTCTCAAGAGGGGGCTTTCCGCCACCATGGAGGAGTGGTTCTATGCCGCCGAGTACATCCTGAGCCAGGGCAATGAGCAGGTCATCCTGGCGGAAAGGGGAATCCGCACCTTTGAGCGCTGGACCCGAAACACCCTGGACCTTTCCGCCGTGGCCTTGGCCAAGCAGGAAACCCACCTGCCTGTGGTGGTGGATGTGACCCACGCCGCCGGACGCACGGATCTTCTGGCTCCCCTGGCCCGGGCGGCCTTGGCGGTGGGGGCGGATGGGGTGCACGTGGAGGTCCACCCCAACCCCAAGGTAGCCCTCTCCGATAACCAACAGCAGATGGACTTCCGGCAGTTTGAGGCCTTCCTTAAGGCCATAGAGGACCTTCTAGGGGCGTGAATGGGCTTCTTGGATAACCTTCTGAACGCCTTCCTCAAGGCCACGGACCCCAGGCCCCGCTACACGGAGGCTCGTTGTCTCCTCTACAAGAACAGCGTGGGGGGGTGCGACCGTTGCCACCAGGCCTGTCCCAAGGGGGCGGTACGCTTGGAAAGCTTCCGGGTGGAGCTGGACGAGGTGCTCTGCACCGGGTGCGGCCTCTGCACGGGGGTCTGCCCTGGGGTGGCCCTGGAGTATCCCTTGGGAGGCATCCAGGAGGCCTTGATCCGGGGCAAGGGGCAGATCCGTTGCTCCAAGGCCGAGGGCAAGGGGGAGGAGGTGTTGTGCCTGGGCCGCTTGACCCCGGGGCTTTTGGCGGAGGCGGGTAGCCGTTTCGGGAAGGTGGTCTTGGCCCGGGGGGATTGCGCCTCCTGTAGGATCGGGGGGCCTGCGGTGCCCGAGCACCTGGAAAGGATGGTGGAGGAGGCCCAGCGCTACCACCCCGTGGAGGTGGAGGTCCTGCAAGGGGAGCTTCCCGGGGAGAAGGTGGGGCGGAGGGAACTTTTCCAGGCCCTTATGGGAAGCGCCAAGCGCACCGCCGCCGACCTGGTGCCCGAGCTTCCCCTTCCTGCCCCGGAGGAGGAAAAGGGTATGCCGGCGGAGCTTCGCCTGCGCCTTTTGGCGGCCAGGCGGGCTTCCGAGGTGCGCTGGCCCAGGATCCTGGTGGAGGAGGGATGCACCCTTTGCCCGGTGTGCACCAACGTCTGCCCCACGGAGGCGGTCTATAGGGTGCGGGAGGGGGAGGAGTATGTCCTCAGGCTCAAGGTGGAGGCCTGCACGGGATGCGGGGCCTGTGTGGAAAGCTGCCCGCCTCAGGTGATCCGCCTCGAGGAGGCGGGTAAGGAGGAGCTTTTCCAGGAGCTGGAGCTTTACCGGGGGAAGCCCCCCTGGTACGACCTGTAGAATCCTCCCATGCGGCTGCACCACGTGGGCATTGCGGTGGAGGACTTAGAGGAGGCCAAGGCCCGTTACGGGCTTTTGGGCTTTGGCGTGGTGGCGGAAGGGGAGGTGGCCGCCCAGGGGGTGCGGGTGGCCCTGCTCCGGGGGGAAGGGGAGACCCTTCTGGAGCTCCTCGCCCCCTTGGGGCCGGATACCCCGGTGGGGCGCTTTCTGGCCAAGCGGGGCCCTGGGCTTCATCACCTGGCCTTTGCCACCTCCCGGATTGAGGAGGAGCTTGCCCGGCTGAAGGGGGTGGGAGCCAGGCTCATCGACGAGGTCCCCCGGCCGGGTTTTGGCGGGCACCGGGTGGTCTTCCTCCACCCCGGCTTTGGCCTCGGGGTGCTTTGGGAACTGGTGGAGACGGAGGGTGCGTAGGCCAGGGTTCCGCTGGGTGCCGGCCCTCCTCGCCCTGGGGGAGATGGGGCTACTCTGGTGGCTTTCGGACCAGCCCGCCACCGGGATGGGCCTGCCCCATCCCTGGGACAAGGGTGCCCATTTCCTGGCCTACGGGCTTTTGGGCTTCCTCCTGGGGGTGGCCTTCGGGGATTTCCGTCCCGCCCTCCTCCTGGCCGCCCTCTACGGGGTGGTGGACGAGTGGCACCAAAGCTGGGTTCCCGGACGGGAGGCCTTCGGCTGGGACCTTGTGGCGGACTTTCTAGGAGCTTGTCTGGGGGCTAGGTGGGGGGGTAGATGGGGAGCTCCAGGAGCCGGCCGCCCCTAGCTCCGGCCGCCTGGACCACCATCTCCGCCACCAGCTCGGGGGCGATCCAGCGGCTGGGGTCGGCCTCCGGCATGGCCTTCCGGTTGGCCTCGGTGTCCAGGGTACCCATGGGGTAGACGAGGAGGAAGCGCACTCCCTGCACCTCCCCCTGGAGGGAGCGGATGAGGCTGGCCAAGGCGGTCTTGGCCATGGTGTAGAGGGCTCTTCCTGGGCCGGCCCCCGTCCAGGCGGGGCCGGCGGCGATGGCGGCGAAAAACCCCTCGCCTCGAGCCTCCAGGTAGGGCAGGGTGGCCTTGAGGAGGTTGAAGGTGGTGCGCAGGTTCAGGTCCAGAAGCCAGTCGTAAAGCCCGGGGTCCGAGTCCAAAAAGCGCCCGGCGGCGAACCCGCCCACGGTGTGCACCACCCCGAAAAGGGGAGCCTCCCGCTCCACGAAGCGGGCCAAGGCCTCGGCCTCCTCCAGCCGGGTGAGGTCGGCCACAAAGGTCTTGGCCCCGTAGGCCCGGGCCCGTTCCGCCATCCGTTCCTCCCGGGGGTCGGAGAGGAAAAGCCGGGCCCCGGCGCGGTGCAGGGCGGGGATCACCGCCCGGGCCAAGGCCCCCCCGGCCCCCGTGACCAAGAAGGCTTTACCCTGGAGCATGCCTCATTCTACCGGGATGAAGGCCAAGGTGGTGGGACTGAAGCCCAGGTTCAGGCTCCGCAGGAAAAGGGGCGGGGAGGGTACCAGATCGTAGACCTCCAGGGCCTGCCCCTGGACCAGGTAAAGGTAGCCATCCTGGCCCACGAGCCCGGCTGTATAGGTGTCGAACTGCCGCTGCACGGGGGACTCCCGGGGAAAGAGCACCTGGAATCCTTGCCCATAGGCCACCCCTCCCCCCACGGGATCCAGGGCCAGGCGGCTAGGCCGGGGAAAATCCGCCAGAACCTTGCGGCTTGAGAGGGACTCGCCTTCCAGGGTGTAAAGCCGTACCTCGGCCAGGGTGGCGGCAAGCCCGAGAAGCCGTCCCTGAAGGCGGTCCGGCTGAAGGTCATAGGGTCCTTGGTCCGCCTGGGGGTCCAGGGATTTCTCCAGGCTGGGGGTGCCGGTGGGATTCAGGGCAGGACGGTAGCCCAGGGCTTGCCGGCTCATATAGGCCAGAAGCTCCTGCCCCCCTTGGGGGAAAAGGGCCAGGCGCACCTCCGGGGCGAGGTCCGTAAGGTCGGCCTCCTCCAGGCTCCCCGACCCATCCAGGCTAAAGAGGAAGGCCCGGGTGGCGTTTGGACAGTGGGCCAAAAGCCGGTTTTGGCCAAGGCGGAGATACCCCTCTGTGCAGTCCACCCCGGGTGGGAGGTTGGCCGTGGTGGGGGAGGCCTGGGGTGCTCCGTTTTCGCTAAAGCCTTGGGTGGAGTAGGCCTCGAGGCGGTCCGGGAAGAGAAGGTAAAGCCTTCGAAAGGCGTTGGAGTTGGCCAGGTCCTGAAGGCCTGGGGTAGACCAGGTGGCCACGGGGCTTGCCGCGCCCGCCTGGAGGTCCCGGGCCCGGAAGAAGCGCACCTCGTCCTGTCCCCCCATGGCCACCAGGGCGGGCAGGGGAGGCTCCTGGCTTCCCGTGCAGGCGCTCAGGATGAGCCCCAAGAGGGCTAAGGGTAAGGGCCAAAGCTTTTTCACCGGCCACCTCCCAGCTTTACCCCCTCCTCGGAAAGGAGAAGCCCTGCCGCCTGTCCCCCGTAGAGGAAGGCCAGGCCCACGCTCCCCTTGGCGGCGTCCAGGGTGAAGCGCATGGCCCAGCAACACCGGTCCAGGACCAGGATGAAGCGGGGTTTTAAGGGTTCTCCGGGAAGGTTTTGCGTGAGAAGGGCCGCCAGGTGGAGCTTGGTGTTTTCCCTGCCCAGGAAGGTGAGGGTGGGTCCGAAGCTGCGTAAGGCCAGGCCGTAGCCCTCGGGGGTTTGCGGCCTTCGGGTGTAGGTGAGGCTTCCCGAGAGGGAAAGCCCGGGGATGGCTCCTTCCCCCGCCTCGTCCGCGGGCACGGGCTTCCAAAGCTCCATGCCGCCGCTGAAGGTGGCGTCCTTGAGGTAGATGTCCTTATCCTCCACCTCGGGCAGGTGCAGGTTGGCGTTTAGGCGGAAGCCCACCTCGGGGAGGGCCTGGGTCAAGCCCAGGCGCAGGTTGGTGGCCCGGAAGCCCTCCTGGTACCGTCCGGAAAGCTCCAGGTCCAATAGGGGTCCCGGAACGGCCCCAAAGCGGTAGCCCAGGGCGTAGCCCAGGGCCTTGGGATCCAGGGTGGTCCGCAAGGAGAGGCTTTCCGGACCGAGGATGGCCTGGCCTTGCAGGGCCAGGGTGTCCACCTCCCAGTCCCGCCGGCCTTGCAGGGTGTAGGCTGTAACTCCCTCCCGCAGGGCATAGGTGAGGTCGGTGGTGAGGGCTCCCTTGCCGTTCAGGTCGTGACGGTGGGTGAGGTTGAGGCTTCCTCCGGGAAGGGCATAGCCTGCTTGCAGGAGGAGGGGGTCAAAGAGGGCCTTCGGGTGGTCGAAGCGGAGGCTGGCTTTGAGGGAGAAGGGATAGGGGGTGAAGCCCGCCTCGAGGCGGGTTTCCAAGGGGCCTTCCCCCTCGAGGCCCCGCTTGTGCCCCACCGTGAGGCTGTAGCCCTGGTCCTGCAGGAGGACCTGGGCCTCCAGGGGGAGGTACCTTTCCTCCTCCAGGTTCCTGCCCGCCTTCAGGCTCAAGGAAAGGGGTCTTTCCTGGAAACCCAGGGCCAAGGTGGCCTGGTGGCTTCGCCTTTGGGGTAGGGCGTCAAAGCGAAAGGGGGTTTCCCCCTCCTGGACGCTTCGGGCATAGCCCACCTCCACGCTGAATCCCCCCAGGCTTTGCCGCAGGCTGGCCGAGGTGGTCCAGTCCACCTGCCGCTCGCGCTCCCCATCGGGGTTTTGTGTGGTGTAGTAAAACCCCCGGAAGCGGTTCTCGGCCCGGAAGGTGGCCCCGGGCCAGGGGGAGAGGGAAAGGCTTTCGCTATGGGAAAGGAGGGCTCTTCCCGCCTCGGCATAGGGCCCGAGGACCCGGGTGGAGCGGTTTAGGGGGTTGGTCTCCGCCAGGTAGCGGCCCAGGACGAAGCCTGCCTGCAGGCTAAAAGGACCTTCCCGGAACACAGGGCTTTGGGCCTCCACCTCGGGCAGGCGCTGGAGGGTGCGGGGGGGTGGGGTGGCGGGGTCGTGGTCCAGGAAGCCCTCAAGCCTTAGGGCATACCGCCAGTCCTGGGGGGTAGGGATGCCGGGGAGAAGGGCTTCCAGGCGGAAGCGGGAGATCTTGTCCCGGGTATCGTCCCGCTCCACCAGGGCGCTGAGGGAAAACCCCTGCCGCTTTAGGGCGTACTCCCCCCGGTACTGGAAGGTGTCCGGGGGAGTGTGGAGGAAAAAGTAGCGCTCCTTGGCCTCCCCGGTGCCGTAGTGGTCAAAGCCGAAGCCGTAGCCCCGGCCCTGGTAGTAGGAGAGGAGGGTGAATCCCAGGCCGAAGTCGGCCACGTAAGGCAAAGCGGCCTTCAGGTAAAAGCCCCCTTCGTCCTGGCCCACCTCGAACCGGGGCCGGCGCTCGGAGAGGAAGAGGAGGAGGACGGGAAGCTCCAGAACCGGTTTCTCCTGCACCAGCACCACCACCCCCCGGGCCACCACCCGGTCCCCTGGGTACAGGACGATCTCCCGGGCGCGGAAGGCGTAGTCGGGTACCTCCTGGCCGCACGAGGCGCAAGGGGTGGCGTAGCCGTTTTCCAGGAGGATGGCCCCTGCCACCCGCTGGCAAAGGGGGCCGGTGAGCAGGAGGTCCTTGGCCTCGATGCGCACCTCGAGGGCGTCAAAGCTTTCGTCGGAGAGGTCTATCTGAAGTTCCTCCGCCTCCACAAGCCTTCCCTCCCGGTCCCGGTAGCGCACCCCTTCCGAGAGGAAAAGGAGCTTACGGGTGCGAAAGTAGGTGGCCCTTCCCGCCTCGATGGCCTCCCCATCCCGCTCCAGGCGCACGGGGTTTCCCGTGAGCACGTAGACCTCCTCCCCTCCTTCCTGCCTTAGCTCCAGCTTTTCCGCCTCCAGGATCCTCAACACCTTCTCCTGGGCCAGGGCCAGGGAGAAGAGGAGCAGGACCGCGGCCAGCCCAAAAGTGGCTTTTCGGATAGCCCCAGGCCAGGGCCGGCTCACCTCCGCCCTCCCAGGAAGAGGAGGAGGCCCAGGATCCCGTAGAACAGGTTGGGCCCCCAGGCGGCCAAAATGGGATCCAAGGCGTTTTGCTCCCCCATGATCCGCCCCACGCTCCAGGTGGCGTAGTAGAAGAAGGTGAGGACCGCCACCCCCACAAGCCCTAGACTCCGGGACCCTCCCAGGAGGTAGAAGGCCAGGCCGGTGGCGAAGAGGGCGAAGACCAGGCTGGCCGCCGGCTCGGCGTAGCGGCGGTAGTAGGTGGTGGCCTCGAGGCCCGCCTTCACCCCCGCCTGCCTAAGCCTCTCCACCTCCCTTTTAAGCTCCCATAGGGTCATGCGGTTGGCGGGGTTCTGCCAGGGCTCAAAGGTTAGGTCCTTGAGGACCAGCTCCCCGCTTTGGAAGCGGGTTACGGTCCTGGGCCTATCCCCCTCGTAGGTGATCCTTAGGCCCCTTTCCACCCGCAAGACCCCTCCTTGGAATCTTCCTTCCTCCGCCAAGACCACCTCCTCCCGCGAGAGGATTCTAAGTTTCCCGATTCTATCCCCGGCCACCTCCCCCACGTAGACCACCCTGCCCCTGGCGTCCTGGAAGGTGGTGCCCGGGGTGAGAAGGGCCCTGGGCCGTTCCAGCACCTGCCTGCGAAGGAGGTCCTGCCCTTGGGCCAGGGCTTTGGGCACCAGGCTTTCCCCCAAAAGGAAGCCCAAAAGGGCCAGGAGCGCCCCGAGGCCCAAAAGGGGTAAAAGCACGCGTTCCCGCCTTATCCCCAGGGCCAGGAGGGCCTTGAGCTCCGAGTCCTCGCCCAGGCGGGAGAGGAGGAAGAGTAGAGCGAAGAGGTAGGCCACGGGGGCTCCCCGCACCAGGGCCTCGGGGGTGCGGTAGAAGAGGTAGAGGAGAAGGGTGTAGGGATCCGCACCCTTGGCCACCAAAGGGGCCAGGACCTCGTAGACCGCCCCGGCCAGGAAGAGAAGGACGATGACCGCAAGCCCCAGGCTGAAGTGGGCCAGGACCTCGCGCAGGAGGTAGCGGTCCAGGGTCTTCATCTGAGCCTCCAGGTGAGGTAAAGGGCCAAGGCGGCGAAGAAGGCGTTGGGGAGGAAGGCCAGGAGGGGGTTCACGTCGTAGCGGGCGAGCTGGGCGCTCAGGGTCCAGAGCACGTAGTAGCCGAAGATGAGGAGGACGATGCTGAGGAAGGCCCAGGCGGCCTCCCGGAAGGAAAGCCCCAAGGCAGCTGCCACCAAGCCCAGGAAGAAGCCCCCGAGGGCATCCGAAAGCCGGCGGTACAGGGCGAAGCGGGCACTGGGCTCCACCTGGCTCCTTTCCCAAAGCTCCCGCAGGGTGGTGGAGTCGTAGGGATCGCGGGAGCCCAGGCTTTCCTTGGGGCGGAACTGGGTGGGGAAGGGAAGGGTGCCGGCAAAGGGCTTAGGCTTTCCTCCCTCCAGGACGTACCCTCGGAAGTGCCACCCCTCCTTGTCCCAGACTCCTTCCTGGCCGCTATAGATCCGGCCCCTTTCGTCCACCACCCGGATGCCGTAGAGGCGGTTTTGCCCCACCTCGGGCCGTACCTCCTCCGCGTAGTAGACCCCAAGGCCCTCCGCGGCGTAAAGCTGCTTGCGCAACACCCCGCTTAGGCCTCCTTCCCCGTAGAGGAGCCGGGCCAGGTGCTGGTCGTAGGCCTCGAGGGCCCGGGGGCGAAGCTCGGCCAGGTTGACGAGGTTGAAGAGGCTAACCAGAAGGGCCAGAAGGGCCAGGGGTTTCAAAAGGGCCCAGGGGGGTACGCCTGCGGCGTAAGCGGCCTTCAGCTCCGATTGGCGGATGAGGCGGGCAAGACCCACCAAGATGGCGAAGACCAGGCCCAGGGGAAGGGCCAGGCTCAGGGTCCAGGGCAGGCGGTAGAGGATGAGCCTGGCGATGGCCTCCACGCCGGCTCCCCGGCTTAGGAGCACCCCGGAGAGGCTGGAGAGGAGGTCAAAGGTGAGGAGGGCCGCGAAAAGCAGGACCCCCACCAGGTAGGGGATCAGGACCTCCTTGAGGACATACCGACCCAGCACCAGGCCGAGTATACGGGGCCAGGATGAGAAACAAGCGCAGGAGGCGGGAGCTCAGTGGGCGATCACGTGGATCACGGGCAGGCCGAAGCGCTCGGCCTGAGCCAGGGGGAAAGCCCCGGGAGAGGGTGGCCCGGCAGGTCCCGGGATGGGCCAGGAGGGGGGAGACGTCCCCGGCCTTGGCCAAGGCGATGGGGATGCCCTGGGCCTCTAGGGCTTGCCTGGCCGCCTCGGCTTCTGCCTGGGCCCGCCTTTGCCTCTCGTTTTCCTCATAGACCCACCCGGGCGGGAGTATGGCGGGCACCAGAGGACGAATTCGGCCTCGAGGTCCTGCCCTAGGTTCTCCCTTGGCTTTGCCGCCAAGGGCTTTTGGGCCACCCCAGGTACCGGGCCATGGGGTGCCTCCTTTTCCCTTCCGGAAACCCCAAGGATGCTCTGGGGAGAAGGCCCCGGGGCTCTTCGGGATCTAATTTGGATTGAGTTCCTTTAGTTCGCCTAACCCCCGTCAAACCCCTTTTGGGGACGGGGTTTATCGCATACCACTTTACATACCGGAAACCCGTGGTATACTGAAGGAGTCAGAGCAAGGGAAGCCGCCCGCGGGCGGCGGGTTTTTTGGTGCCCTGCCTTCCACCCCTCCAGGGGCCGAGCCCGCTCCCCTTGGCCCCCTCGGGGCCGGGGGGAGGAAACCGGGGTACGGGCTTATACCCTTTACTTTTGGTTCCTGCGCTTCCAGGTTCCCAAAAAACTTCACAGGGACTCCCTACCGGGGCCCCCATGCAGGCTTGGGCCTGCATGGGGTGGTATTAGATGTCAATTTCCGCGTAGCGGGCGTGCTCCTCGATGAACTCCCTCCTGGGGGCTACTTCCTGTCCCATGAGCTTCTCGAAGAGCTCGCTGGCCTCGAGGGCGTCCTGGAGCTCCACCTTCTTCAAAACCCGCTTCTCCGGGTTCATGGTGGTTTCCCAAAGCTGCTCGGGGTTCATCTCCCCGAGACCCTTAAAGCGCTGCACCTCGTAGCTTTTCCCCTCTAGCTCCTTCAGGCGGGCGGCAAGCTCCTCGTCGGAGTAGAGGTACTCCACCTTTTTCCCCACCTGCAGGCGGTAAAGGGGCGGCTGGGCGATGTACACGTGCCCCCTTTCAATCAGGGGCCTCATGTAGCGGTAGAAGAAGGTGAGGAGGAGGGTGCGGATGTGGCTTCCGTCCACGTCGGCGTCGGTCATGATGATGATCTTGTGGTAGCGGAGGCCCTCGAGGTCAAAGTGGGCTTCGTCGCCCGTACCCCCGATCCCCACCCCGATGGCCGCCACCATGGCCCGCACCTCGGCGTTTTTCAGGGCCTTGGAAAGCCCCGCCTTTTCCACGTTGAGGATCTTGCCCCTAAGGGGCAGGATGGCCTGGAAGCGCCGGTCGCGGCCCTGCTTGGCGCTTCCCCCGGCCGAATCCCCCTCCACGATGAAAAGCTCCGCTTCCTCCGGGTTTTCCGTCTGGCAGTCGGCCAGCTTCCCGGGAAGGTCGTCGGACTCCAGGGGGTTTTGCCTTCGCACCAGCTCCCGGGCCTTCCGGGCAGCCTCCCGGGCTTGGGCGGCCCGCAGGGCCTTCTCGTAGATGGTCTTGGCGATGCGGGGGTTCTCCTCGAGGATCTCCAAAAACTTCTCGTAGACCACCTGGCTTACGGCGCTCCCCGCCTCGGGGTTTAAAAGCTTTCCCTTGGTCTGGCCCTCAAACTGGGGTTGGGGTAGCTTTACGCTCACCACGGCATAAAGCCCCTCCAGCAGGTCGTCCCCGGTGGGCTGGGGGCCTTTTTCCTTGTTTAGGCCCGCCTTCTTGGCGTACTGGTTCAGGGCCCGGCTGTAGGCGCTCTTAAAGGCGGTGAGGTGGGTACCGCCGTCCCGGGTGGGGATCATGTTGGCGTAGGTGAGGATCTCGGCGTTGTACCCCTTGGTGTGGATGAGGCCCACCTCCACCTCCACCTCCCCCTCCTGCCCCTTGAGGAGGAAGGGCTTTTCGTAAAGAAGCTCCTCCCCTTCCGCCAGGGCCTTGGCGAAGGAGGCCACCCCCCCTTTGTCCAGGTAGACGTCCTCCCGCCCGTGGATGAGGTCCTTGAAGACCAGCTTGAGCCCCGCCACCAGGTAGCTCACCTCCCGCAGGCGGGCCCTGATCTTGCTGGGGTCAAAGGCCTGGTTCCCGAAGATGAGGGGATCGGGCTTGAAGGTAACCCGGGTGCCGGTCTTGCCCTTGGGAGCGGGCCCCACCAGGGCAAGGGGTTCGGTGACCTCGCCCCGGCTGAAGGCGATCCGGTGGTGCTTTCCCTCCCGGAACACCTCCACCACCGTCCACTCGGAAAGGGCGTTCACCACGCTGGCCCCTACCCCGTGGAGGCCCCCTGAGACCTTGTAGGCGCTGCTGTCAAATTTGCCGCCGGAGTGCAGGGTGGTGTAGATCACCTCCACCGCGGGCTTGCCCTCCTCGGGCATCAGGTCCACGGGGATGCCCCGGCCGTTGTCCTCCACGGTGAGGGAGCCATCGGGATTGAGGGTGGTGACGATCTCCGTGGCGTAGCCCGCCAGGGCCTCGTCCACGGCGTTGTCCAGGATTTCCTTGAAGAGGTGGTGGTACCCCTCCACCCCCGTGCCCCCGATGTACATGGCGGGGCGGTGGCGCACCCCCTCTAGGCCTTTGAGTACCTTAATGGCGGAAGCGTCGTAGCTCACCCCCTTAGTATACCACAGAAGGAATGCGGCACTTTCCCCTTAAGGATGGGCCAAGAGGGCGCGTGTTCCCGGGGAGGAGATTGGTAATATTACCAATAATGTCCGGGATGCCCTCCGCTTTGGGGCCCCTACCCCAAATGAACCGCTTTGGGGTGCCTTATCATGGCCCCATGCCGGTTTTGCTTTTCCTGCATGCCTCCTTGGGGGCTTTGCTCCTCCTGGCGGTGCCCGCCTTGGCCTTGGTGGGCTTGCAGGGGTTTTTTCGGCCCCTGCCCGGGGGCTTCTTTCGGGCCTTGCGGGGGGTGGCTTGGGTGGCCATCCTTCAGGTCCTCCTGGGCTTTTTCCTCTTCCTCCAGGGCCTTAGGCCCAAAGACGGCCTCCACCTCCTCTACGGCTTGCTCCTCGCCGCTGGGCTCCACTATCTGGGAGGTTTGGAGCCAGGGGCGTGGTTCTACCGGGGCCTCAAGGACCCCCCGCGCCGCCCCGAGGTCTACGTGGCCCTGGGAATGCTCTTCTGTGTGGGGCTGGTGGTTAGGGTCTATGTCACGGGAGGGTGAGGGCTTCCCGGACCCCCTTTTCCCGGGAGAAGAGACCGGATAGTGTGTAGGGGTTTGTGTGCTGGAGGAGATGCTTCGAGAAGGGCATACCCCCCGTACACAGGGGCACATCCGCCTTACCACGACCCCCTTGTGGCGAGCCGCTTTGCGGGCAAGGGCGGCCCTAGGCCGGGGGCGGTCCACCCTCCTCCCCGCCCTTCTTCGCCAAGGGATCCTGGAACT
>NZ_ATNI01000079.1:0-1162 GCF_000511705.1 Thermus sp. NMX2.A1 | reverse complement strand
GGCAGACTTGACCGATATGCGGCCTTGGGGTAAAGAGGGGGCATGACCCTACGCGAGGCCTTGTCCCAAGTCCCCGACCCCAGGGCCCGCAACCGGCGGTATCCCTTGTGGGGCTTGTTGGCCCTCATCTTGGTGGCCTTTCTCGCCCGCGTGGACTCCCTGCGCGGCGTGGAACGTTTCGCCCGGGCCAACCCTCACCTCTTGCCCCACCTGGGCCTGCGCAACCCCCCGGGCCACACCATCCTCACCCTCCTCCTTCACCGTCTGGACCCAAAGAAGCTCCAGGAGGCCCTCCTCCAGGTCTTCCCCGAGGTGGACCTGGGAGGGGTCCTGGTGGTGGACGGGAAGCACCTCCGGGGAAGCGGCAAGGGGAAGAGCCCCCAGGTCAGGCTCGTGGAGGTCCTGGCCCTGCACCTCAAGACCACCCTGGCCCAGGCCCGGGTGGAGGGGAGGGAGGACCAAGCGCTTCTGGAGCTCCTGGACCGCCTGGGGGCGGAGGGACTCAAAGGGAAGGTAGTGGTGGGGGACGCGGGGTACCTGTACCCGGAGGTGGCGGGGAAGGTGGTGGAAAAAGGGGGGCATACCTCTTCGTCCTGAAGGCCAACCAGGGGGAACTGCTGGAGTGGGCTCTGGAGGTATTCAAGGGGATGGAGGAAAGGCGGCTTCCCGGGGAGACGGAGTCAGCTTGGGAGGTGGTGCGGGACGGGGAGGTGTGGACCTACCGGGTCTGGGCTTCCCCTTATCTGCCGGATGCGCTCTTGGCCTTTCCCGGGTGCCGACAGGTGGTGCGGGTGGAGCGGGAGGTGGTGCACAAGGGGACGGGGGAGGTACGGCGCGCGGCGAGCTACGCCCTCACCAGCTTGGGAGCCGAGGAGGCGGACGCGAGGCGGCTTGGGGAGCTTCTCCTTTCCCGGTGGGAGGTGGAGAACCGGTCCTTTTGGGTACGGGACGTCCTCCTCCATGGTCAGCGAAGCTACCTTGAGGACGCCTGCCAGGTGCGGGGCGTGGGGGCGCAAGTCTTGGCGGTCCTCCGGGCCTTTCTGGTGTCCCTGCTGTACCGCAGGGGGGTGCGGAAGAAGAAGGCGGCCCTGGAGACCTTCTCCTTCCATCCCCTCTCCGCCCTCAGGTTCCTGGGGCTCTATGCGGTATAACGGTCAAGTCT
>NZ_ATNI01000078.1:0-14764 GCF_000511705.1 Thermus sp. NMX2.A1 | reverse complement strand
TGATACCACAAAATGACCGCCCACCATGCTGTGTGCCCCAAAGGGGCACGTGGGGGAGTCCATGTATCCCCGGTTTGGTCACGGGCAGAGCCCGTATCTTGCAAACCGGGGGATTATAGCTCCCCCACACCCCCTCTTTTCTCTAAGATGACCCCCTTGCCCGACCTCCTCGCCCGCCTCCTGGAGGAGCTCGCCCACCTCGAGGCCCTCCTGGAGGAAGAGCGCCAGGCCATAGCCGCCCTTTCCCCCCTCCCTGTCTACTGGCGCCGGGTGCCCTGCGGCAAGTCCTGCAGGCGCTGCCCCCACGGCCCTTACCCCTACCTTCGGGTGAAAAAAGAGGGAAAGTGGCGCTGGCAGTACCTGGGCAAGGGGTGGCAGCCCCCCGAGGGCTTTGCCCGGCCCCGGGAGTTTCGGGAGCGGCTCGCCCGCTACAGGGCGCTACTCAGGCGTAGGGAGGAGCTTTTGGAGCGCCTGGAGCGGGCGGGGGAGATCCTGAGAGGTGTCAAGTGAGCTTTACATTTTTTGCCCCTTTGGGCTAGTATAAGAAAAGCTTTTGCCCACCTCTTATGGAGCTATGGTAGCCCTGAAGCCCCTACGCCAAGCCCGCAACCTCACCCAGGAAGACCTGGCCCGTCTCCTCGGGGTCTCTCGCCAGGCGGTGCACGCCTGGGAGGCGGGCAAGGCTGCCCCAAGCCTCCTCCAGGCGGTGCGCCTGGCCCGGGTCCTGGGGGTGCCCGTGGAAGCCCTCCTTGGGGAAGAGGCCTCTTCCCTCCCCCTCCTCTTCCGGGCCGAGCCCGGGGAGGCCTTGGGGGAAGGCGAGCTGCAGGCTCTGGCTGCCCGGGCCCGGGCCTACCGGGAGGTGGAGCGGCTCCTGGACCTCTCGGGCTGGCTTCCCGAGGCCCGGCCTTTTCCTCACCTCGACCCCAAGGGAAAGGAAGACCGCGAACGCCTGGAGGCTCTGGCCCTGGAGGTGCGCCGGGACCTGGGGGCGGGAGACGGTCCCCTGGGGGACCCCATCGCCCTCCTGGAGGACAAGGGCCTCAAGGTCTTCCTTCTGGACCTGCCCGAGGGAGTCTCGGGCCTTTCCGCCTACGCGGAGGACCTGGGCGGGGTGGTCTTCCTCCACCGGGGGATGCCCGTGGAGCGGCAGTACTTCACCGCCCTGCACGAGCTGGCCCACCTGATCCTCCACCGCGGGGAGTACGGGCGGAAGGCCCCGGAGCGGGACGCCAAGGAGCGGGCCGCAGACTACCTGGCGGGGGCTGTCCTCCTGCCCCGGCAGGTGGTCCTGGAGGAGCTTAGGCCCTACGCAGGGCTCTCCTACCTCCCCGAGGGGGTCTTGCGCCACCTGAAGCGGCGCTACGGGGTCTCCATGCGCACGGTCCTGGTGCGGGCGGCCCAGGTGGGGATCCTGCCCAAGGATAGGGCTTTTGCTCAGAAGCGAGCCCTGGACCGGAGGTACGGGGAGCAGGGAGAGCCCGAGCCCCTGGAGCGGCCGTCCACACCCTCCCGCCTGGAACGCCTGGTCTTTGCCGCCCTGGCCCAGGGGAAGCTCACCCTTTCCCGGGCAGCGGAGGTTCTGGAACTCCCCTTGCGGGAGGCGGACCGCAGGGCGTCGGCCTGGCTCCAGGAGGTTCCCGCTTGAAGGCGGGTTTCCTGGCCGACGCCACCCTGCTCATCGACCTGGAGAAAGTGGGGGGGCTTTCCCTTCTCCCCCGCTTGGGGCGGATCCACGTCCCCGACCTGGTGTGGGAGGAGGTGGCGGAGGGTGCGGAAGCGGGGACCCTCGAGGCCCTCTCCCCTGTGGTGGTTTTGGCAACGGGGGCGCACGAGGACCAGATCCTCGAGGCCCACCGGCGGTACGAAGGCCTGAGTCTAGCTGACGCCTCTTGCCTGGTGTTGGCGAAAGCCCAAGACCTCGTCCTCCTTACGGGTGATAGGCGTTTACGGACGGCGGCAGAGGGGGAAGGCCTCGATGTGCACGGAGCTCTCTACGTGGTGGAGTACCTGGTGCAGGGATCCCATCTCCGTCAGGAAGATGCCTGCCGCTGGCTGAGGGTGTGGGAGCAAGGGGCGAGGAGGCTTCCAAAAGGCCCTCTACAGGAACTCCGGATGCGCCTTCGTTGTCCATAGTTGCATCTTGCATTGCTATAATGCGGCTATATGCGCCGCATTATGTTGCCACTATTGCCCCTCTGGGCCCTGGCCCTGGCCCAGACCTGCCAGGTGCGGTACACCCCTCCCGACTACCCGGAGCTTCCCTTTTACCCGCCTTCCCTCTACTTAACCGTCTCCCCCAGTCCCCTCACGAGCCCGGGGAGCCTGAGCCTCCAGGCCACCACCTCCCACCCGGAGGCCACCGCCTGGGTGCGGGTGCGCTGGCAGGGGGGGCAACTGGCCACCCGGGACGTGCCCACGAGCGGGTACACCCCCCTCCTCACTCCTCAGAACCCGGTGCAGGGGTGTCCCCAGGTTTCGGCCACCACCCGGCCCCTTAGCTACGAGGACAACGGGCAGCACACCTTCGTGGCTGAGGCCCTGGTCTACTGGCGGGAGCAGTGGGCGAGCTTCCGGTGCCGGGACCGCTACTGGGACGGGAGCGGGTGGGTAGAGTACGACTACACCACCAGCTACCGGGTTTTCCCCAGCTACAACGCCCCCGGAAACTGCCAGGAGCTTCCCAATAGCCGCTACTGGATGGTCCAGAGCCGGGTGGTGTCCCAGAGCCAGCAGGTCTTCGCCTACCAGTCCTGGGAGCAGGGCCTTTCCTACGACCAGGCCCTTCAGGCCTTTGCCCAGCGCCTCCTGGAGGACCACCGGCGGGCCACGGCCTCCATGCAGGCCTACGCCTACGCCAAGGAGATCCCCGAGCCCGTGCGCTCCAACCTGGCCCGGGTGGCCCAGGGCTACTTCTACGACTGCAACTGGCTGGGGATCTGCCGGCGGGCGGACCCTGCCGGGGAGATCAAGATCCTCACCGACGTGCCCAGCGTCCTCACGGGCCTCCTCTACACAGGAAGGCTCTGCGGGGGGCTCATCACCTTCTGCTTCGGGGCCCAAAACAGCCGGGGGGCGGACATCGGCCCCAAGGTGGAGATCAAGACCTTCCTCATGGTGAAGGGGTGGCGGCACGACTACCTCCTCCTGGACCGGCTCATCCCCCGGCGGTACTACGACCCCTCGGACCAGGACTACCCCGGGGTGCCCGAGGAGGAGAGGCGGCAGGTCCTCGAGGGGTGCCGGACCTACAAGGATACCCAGGAGGGCAGGCGGTGCCTGGCCCTGGTGGAGGTGCCCACGGGCATCGTCCCCACCCTGAAAACCCTCCTCATGATTGACCCCATGTTCCAACGGGGGAGGCAGTACCCATGATGGTCTGGCGTTTTCCCGAGATCCTTGTGGGGGCAGGGCTTTTGCCCTTGGGGACCCCCTGGTTTGGGGTGGGACTGGTCCTTTTGGGATTTGGGTTTTCCCGCTTGCTCTTGATGGACGGAGGGAGGAGATGACGCGAGGCTTGGCGCTTCCCCTGTTCCTTGGCCTGGCCCTGGCCCAGGTGGGGCTCCTCTCCGGCCCCCGTCCCCCCTCGGAGGTGCGGGGCACCCTGGAGGGGGACGCCCGGCAGGGCTACCGGGTGCGGGTGGAGTTCTTGGTGGAGGTGGGGGGCAACCCCACGCAGGGCACCACCTACCAGTCCTTGGGGTGGAACGGCCAGCTCTACCTGTGCGCGCCGGACTGCGGCACCTTCCGGCTTTCCGGCTACACTCCTGGGGGAACCTACACCCAGGCGGCCTTTGACCTCCTGGACGCCCAGAACCGCCTGCGGGGAAGGGCGGGGGTGAACACCCTCCTGGACGCCCAGGGGCGGCCCCAGTACCACCAGGTGGACTACGCCGTCTGGCCCCTTTCCGGGACGAGGACCTGGCAGGCTTCCCCCGACAACCCCGTGCCCCTGGAGCGGGGCGGGTGGCTTACGGCCAGGCCCCCCGGGGGAAGCCCAGAGCGCTACCGCTACCCGGGGATGGAGGGGTACGAGCCCCCTTCTGGGGGGACGATCCTCGCGGGGCTTTCTCCCCAGGACCGGGACCTGGCCCAGAAGACCCTCATCGACTCCCTGGCCACCTTGCGCCAGTTCTACCGCAGGCAGGCTCCGGGGAGCGAGATTTGGTTCTTCGTGCCCGAGGTGTCCCCCTGGACCCTGACCCTGGCCCGGGAGTTCCGGGGGCAAAACGGGGGGCAGGAGCGCTTCGTGGTGCCGGAGGGGACGGCTTCCTCCTATTGCGCCACCTCCTACCGGAACGACGCCCGCTTCCACGTCCTCCCCCGGGCCGCCCTAGGCCGGAACGAGGCCCTGGCGGTGATCTGGCCGCCCCAGGGGGCCACGCAGAGGGGGGCGGTGATGGCGGGGCCCCACTTGGTGGACCGCCCCTCGTGGCAGGAGACGGACAGCGTGAGCTTCAGCACCGCCCTTGTTCCCACCGCAGAGGGGCTTCCCGAAGCCCGGGCCCGGGTGTGGGGGCAGATCTCCCAGGGCAACCTGCGGGCGAGGGTGGAGTTCAAGGAGACCACCTTGGGCGGGGTGGGGTACGTGGGCTACCGGACCTATGGGGGGGACTGGAACGGGCGGGACACCTTTGACCTGGGCAACGGGAACGAGGAGGTGCGGCTCAGCTTGCCCAATCCCGCTCCCACGAGCTGGACCATGGCGCAACCGGCCACCGATGCCCAGGGGCAGAACCGGGGGTACGCGTACGTCATGGCTTCCGGGTCATGGGAGATAGACCGGGAAAACCCTCAAACCCTTCGCTACACCGACCAGACCACAGCTCCCTGGGAATACTCGTTCGGAGGGAACTTCGGCCAGGGGTGGGAAAACTTCACCCTGTGGTGGGATAACGGACTCGTAAGGGATCGTTGCGGTCGCTTCCTTTGGACCTACACCTCCAACTACCCCATCACCTGCGAGGTGTGGGACGGGAGCAACCGGGTCCGGGGCACGGCCACGGTGGAGCGGCGGTGGGAAAGTCAAGGGGCGATTTTTGGCCGCTGGCTTTACACCTACACCATCCAGGTGCAGGGGTGGTTTTACCGCATCACCTCCTGGCAGGCTTACTGGTACCTCTCCCGCTGGCAGACGACCTGGCGAGGGGCCACGGACAACGACCGCCCGGTGGAGCCCGGGGGCTTCGTGACGGCGGAGGGCAGGCGCTACCGGATCCCCGGGATGGAGGGCTACCTTCTGCCCACGGGCCGGGAGATCGAGGCCGCCGAGGGGGACCCCTACGTGACCTACATCACCCGCAGCCTCCTCCCCGACCGCAACCCCTACGGAGGGGTGGTGGCCCAGCGGCCCGAGGCGGGCACCTGGTACAAGCGCCTTTCCGACTGGTGCCGGGAGAAGGGGAGGTGAGGAGATGAAGAAGCGGGCGCTTATCCTTCCTCTTTTGGGTCTGGCCCTGGCCTCTTCGGGGCCCCAGTACCCGGACTGGACCAAGTACCTCCTCTCTGCCCCCGACTACCGCCTGGAACAGGTTCTCAAGGGGCGGTGGCCCTACGTGGAGGTCCTGCGGAAGGACCGCCTGCGGGCGTACCAGCAAAACCCCCAAGACCCCACCGCCCAGGCCCACGAGTTCCGCCTGCCCATGTCCAGCCTCGAGGCCACCCGGGAGGTGGCCCGGGACCTGCGGCGGGCCTGGCAGCGGTTTGAGGAGCGCTACTACTGGCGGGTCATCACCGAGCTCAACAACCCCGCCTTCTGGTTCGCCTACTGCGCCGTGGGGCTCAAGGGGCCGGACCTGGACCCTCCCCTGCCCCCCTTCCGGCTCAACATCCCCTCGGAGGCGGTGGACACCGCCTTCCTGGGCAAGCTCACCCCCTTTGACCCAGGGGGCATGGCCTCCGCCGGGCTTCACGGCCTGGACCGCTACCTCCCCGTGCCCCAGATCCCCCGGGACGACTTCTGCGACGACCTGGGGATGAGCTTCCTGCCCATCATGTATATCCCTGGCTTCAAGGTCCTCATCCAGGGGACGGAGATTTTCCGCACCCCGGGCTACCCCAGCAAGCCCCTCTGGTTCAACGAGGGGGAGGCGAACGCCCGGGTGGAGCGGGCCATGAAGAGGGCCATGGAGCGGTACTACCCCGAGTACCTGCGGGAGGTGGCGGAGATCCTCCTAAAGCCCAGGCCCTCCGATCCGGCGTCCTTCCTGGGCTCCCTGGGGCTTACGGACTACCGGAGCCTGGGGGCCCCCAGGGTGTACCTTCCCGTGCCCTGGCAGGGGCACCTCCTGAACGGGGGTGCGGTGGTGGCCCCCGTCTACACGGAGCTCGTTCCCCGGGACCCTCAGGTCCTCTGGAACCAGGTGCAGACCCTTTGGGACACCTACCGGAGGCTCATCGACCGCACGGGCAGCGAGCTGGAGAAGGTCTACCTCTATGTGCACTTCTACCGCTCGGTTCGCACCCTCTTCGACTCCAAGGCCTTCTACGGGATCCCGGGGATTGCGGACACCCTGAAGCAGGGGGTGATCCGCTTGGTGGAAGCCCCCTTGCGCACCCTCACCCAGGGGATCCCGGTCCTCAAGGGGTGCACGGGGAGCATGGACGACCTGGCGGGGTGCGCTGCTCGCGCCCTCATGACCGTGGACGGGGCGGTGCGGATGGGGAACGACCTCACCGGGCTCACGGGGGGAAGCCCCCAGAACGAGCCCATCAAGGGGACGAAGGAGTCCCCGGGCCTTTGGAAGTTTGAGGAGGCCAAGCGGTGGTTCCCCCCGGCCTCCCTTCCCGTCCACGAGGCCTTCGGGTACACCACCTTCTTCCAGGCCATGAACCTGCTGGAGGTGACCAACATTCCCGACATGCGCAACGTAGACCTTTCCCAGGTCAACCTGAGCAACTGGGCAAGCTTTGCCTGGGGCCAGCTTTCCCGGCTCATCGTCTACTGGCACGTGCCCATCACCATTGACGTCCGGGTGGAATACTGCCCCCCTTGCGTTCTGGCCTACCCCTCCCTCCCCCTGGAAGGCCCCGCCCAGCCCTTGGGGGTGCCTCCCTACACCCTGCCCTTCGTGGGGGAGCGGACCCACTGGCGCTGGGTGAGCGTGCCCGAGGGGTACGAGGTGCCCGGGGTCAAGGGGAGCCCCTACAAGGTTCTCGGGGACCTGGGGGGGATAGGGCCGGACCTCTCCCTCCTCTACCGGCCCCTCATCGGGAGGTGAAGCGTGAAGCGGTTTTTTCTCACCTTGGCGGTGGCCCTAAGCCCCGCCCTGGCCCAGTTTGACTGGCTTGCGGGGCTGGACTGGGGCGGGATCAGCAACAACCTCCAGCGGGTGGGAGCGGTGTTGTCCTGTGATCCTTCGGCCCTGACTCGCTTGGACTTCTCCCAGCCCAGCCTGGTCTTCCGGGGGGTTTACAAGACCACCAAGTGCGTGCTGTGCGTGACCTTGAAAATGTGCGGCTTCCCGGACGACATGCTCTACCCGGCCTCTTGGGGCGAGGTCCTCCAGGGGTTCAACCGGGGGGACATCATGATTGTGGGTTCGGGAGCCGGGGTGGAGGCCCTGGTGGACTACCTGATCCTGGCGGCCCGGGGTGGCACCTGCCAGAACATCAGCTATGGAGGCGTGCCCATCTACACCTGCCCCCCCGGAGGCATGCGGATCACCCGGGCTTACGTGGTCACGGACAGCGGCACGGCGAGGAGGCTAGGGGACAAGCTCAAAGCCCTCAACGACCCCAACCTCTTCCGGGTGGTGGCGGTGGGCGGGGAGCGGGACAGCCCGGAGCTGGCCCGGGTGATCCTGGGCTTACCCCTGGTGTGGGCTGGGCAGAAGCCCTACCTCTTTGCCCCGGGGTACAGCACCCCGGACCGCTGGCTTTGGCTGACCTTTGACGGCCCGGTGAGCAGCAAGGTGGCCCTGGTGGTGAACCTGGCCACCCGCTATGTGGCGGACGCTTCTCGCCGGGAGGAGGAGGTGCGCTGATGAAGCAAAAGGAGTTTTACCGCCTTTTGGAAGACGCCACGGAGGTGTGCATGGACCCCTCGGGGCGGCGCTTCCTGGTGCGCCTGCCCCTTTTGGGGTGGCGGGCGTACCGCCTCGAGGGGGAGGAGGTCTCTTTGGAGGCGGAAGGGGAGGAGGCTTTGGCCCGCTTCGGGGAGGCGGCGTGAGGCTTTTAGCCCTTGCCCTGGCCCTCCTCTCCTCCGCCCTGGCCCAAGGCATACCCCAGGTGCGGGAGCTTTCTGAGCGGGAGCTTTACTGGTTCCTGGTGAACCGCACCCAGGAGGTGCGGGTGGTGGGTCTGCCCCCCGCCTCCTTGGGGGAGGCCCTGAAGGGGAAGCGCCTCACCCTGGTCCTGGGGCGGGAGGCCCCGCCCCGTTGGGCCCAGGGGGCCAGGGTCCACCGCCTGGGGGGGACGCCCCTTTCCGGGTGGTTCCTCCTGGCGGATGGCAGGTTTTTTGTGGGGCCCAAGGGCGGGGGGTACGTGGTGGTGGAAAGCCCCGAGGTGGTGGCCGTGGTCTGGGGCCACCTGGCGGCGGCTTTGGGAGCGGTAAGGTGAGCCTATGATCCTGGGATGGCACGGGGAGCGCAAACGGGTGGTGTACGAGGGGGAGGAGATCGGGCTCCTCTACCTGGTGGAGCCCAGGGTGGGGCCCATCCGGGGGTACTGGCGGCGACCGGACGGGGAGGTGGAGGCCCTGGGGGAGTGGGCCACCCTCGAGGAGGCCTACCACGCCCTGGCCGACCGCTTCGCCGAGCTGGCCTGGGAGGCTTGGGGTGGGGAGGAGCCTGAGGAGCCTCCTTTTTAGCCTCCTCCTCTTCTCGGGGTGCGGCCTGGAGGGGGCCCCCACCCTCCGGCTCGCCCTTCCCCAGGGGGAGGTGGCGGCCCGGGAGGGGGAGGCGGCCAGGCTCCCCGTGGCCCTGGAGGCCCGCAGGGTGCGGGAGGTCCTCCTCCGGGTGGAGGGCCTGCCCTCCCCACCCCCACCCCTCCGGGTGGGCCTGGCCTCAGGGCGGGCCCAGGTGGAGCTCCTCCTGGAGGCCCCTCCCGGGGACCACGAGGCCCGGGTGGTGGCGGAGGGCGGGGGGCTCAGGCGGGAGGCCCCATTCCGCCTGCGGGTGGAGGCTAGGCCCCCTTTGGAGGCCTTCCTGGAAGGGATGGTCTACGTGGGGCAGGCCCCCGGGCTTCTACCCCAAGGAGCCGGGGCTTCCCTGGGCCAGATCCGCTTCTGCCCCACGGGGTGCTCGGGGCGGCCCTTGGGCGGGGGATGGTACCGGACGGAGGGGCTCTCCCCCCAGGGGGCCTCCCCCGTCTTCCCCGACCGGCCCGTGCGGGCCCAAGGGGTGGCCGAGCCCCTCTTCCCCAGGCAGTGGAACCTCCGCCTCGCCCGCTTTCCCGAGGCTTGGACCCAGGCCACGGGGGTGGGGGTAGCGGTGGCGGTGCCGGACACCGGGGTCCTCCAGGGCCACCCCGACCTGCAGGGGGCCCTCCTCCCCGGCCTGGACCTCCTGGAGGGGGACACGGACCCCGAAGAGCCCCCCACGGGAAGCCCCTTGCAGAACTTCCACGGCAGCCACGTGGCCGGGATCCTGGCCGCCCCCTGGCAGGGGGTGGGCATGGCGGGGGCCTCCCAGGCCCAGGTCCTCCCCATCCGCCTCCTCACCCCCGAGGGCACAGGCAGGGAGAGCGACCTGATCCTGGCCCTGCGCTGGGCGGCGGGGATCCCCGTGGCGGGCCTTCCCCCCAACCCCCACCCGGTGCGGGTGGTGAACCTTTCCCTGGCGGGGGAAGGTCCCTGCAGTCCTGCCCTCCAGCAGGCCCTGGACGAGGTGCGGGCCCGGGGGGTCTTGGTGGTGGCGGCGGCGGGGAACCAGGGCCGGGACCACCGGGACTACTTCCCAGCGAACTGCCGTGGTGTCTTGGCGGTGGGGGCGGTGGGCCCCGATAGGAGGCTTGCCCCCTACAGCAACCGGGGGGCGCCCCTCCTGGCCCCGGGGGGGAACGGGGCCCTGGGGAACGAGGCCCTGGTCCTGGGGCCCACCTGGGCCTCCGGCTTCGCCTACCGCCTCCTCCAGGGGACGAGCCAGGCGGCCCCCCACGTGGCGGGGGCGGCGGCCCTCCTCCTCGCCCTTCGGCCTGACCTGGGGCCATCCGCCCTCGAGGCCGCCCTCCTCCTGGGGGCGGAGGCCACCCCGGAGGGCAGGCTCCTGCGGGCGGACGAGGCCCTGGCCGCCCTGGAGGGGGAGGGGGCGGTCCTGCGGGTGGAAGGCGGCCTGGAGCTCCTGCCCGGGGAGGAGGGGCAGGTGGGGGTGGAGGTCCTCTCCCCCACCCCCGTCCGGGTGGCGGTCCTGCCCGACCCCGGGCTCGCCGCCCACCTGGCCCCCAACCCCGCCCAGGGGCGGGCGGTCCTGCGGGTGCGGGCCGCCTTGGGGCTGGGGGGCGGGACCTACCGGGTGGGCCTCGAGGCGGGGCAGGCCCAGGCGGAGGTGCCCGTGCGGGTGGGGGGAAGGGAAGGCCGGGTGGTCTTGGAGGCCTGCCCCCCCGAGGGCCCCTGCCTGCGGGCCGTCCTGCCGGGGGAGGGCGGGGCCTTCCGCCTTAGGGCCACCCCCGGCCCCTACCGCCTCCTGGCCTTCCTGGACGGGAACGCCAACGGCCTCCTGGACCCCTGGGAGCCCCGGGGGGAGGCGGAGGCCGTGGCCCCAGCCCGGGGCCTGGTCCTGGTGGTGCGCTGAGGATACTCTTCTTTTTCCTCCTTTACTTTTTTGGGCAACTCCCCCAACCCACCACCCCACCACCAAGCACAGGGAAAAGGCCCCCTTTTCCCTTCAAGGTGCGAGGAGTGGCGTGGGGAGCGGTGTGGGGATGGGAAAGGGGTGGGGAGAAGGAGGGAAGGAGGAAGCACAGCGAGGAGGTGCGGCCCCGTACCCCCTGGTGCGGGGGCGGGGTTGGGGGTAAGATGGGAGAGAAGATGTCGGAGAATTTGGGGCTGGCCCTGGAACCCTGGGACTACCCGGAGGAGAGGAAGAAGATCGTGGGCGAGGCCCTGGAGCGCTGGGACGAGCGGGTCCTGGAGGAGGCGGTGTGGGCCTACCTGGTCCGCCACCGCAAGAAGCCCGACCGCCTGGTCCCCGAGGTGGTGGGCCGCTTCGTCCGCTGGCTGGCCCTTCAGGGGCGCAGGTGGCCCCATCTGGAAGCCGGGGACTTGCGGGCCTTTTTGCTGGAGGCCAAGGACCGGGGCTTCCCCGGGGGGCCCCGGGGGCCCTTGGCCTGGCTCACCGTGGAGCGGGCCCGAAGGGCCCTGCGCCACCTCTGGCCCTTCCTGGACTGGGCGGGGCATCCCCTGCCCCCCCACGTGGAGTATCCCCCCAGGTTGGGGCCCCTGGTCCACGACCCCTCCCCCCTCTCCGAGGAGGAGTGGCAGGCCCTCTGGAAGCGGGTAGACGAGTACACCCCCGCCCACTGGCGGCCCCTCCTCAAGGTCCTCCTGGTCCTCCTGGGGGAGGTGGGCCTCACCCTGAAGGAGGCGGTGGGCCTGTGGAAGGACGACCTCCAGGGGAAGACGTTGTTGGTGCGGGGGGAAAGGCTAAGGGAGGTGCCCCTCACCCCCCTGGCCCAGGAGGTGCTGGAGGGGTGGCTCCCCTTGCGGGACTACCTGGCGAGCCACCAGCCCCTCCCCTACCCCAACCTCCTCCTGAACCCGAGCGCCCGCAAGGCCAAGGGGCGGCCCCTGGACCTGGAGGGGGCCAAGTGGCTCATGAAGGAGCTCACCCTCTTCGCCGGGTACGGGCCCCGGGAGGGGCGGCGCACGGACCTGGCCCACCGCTTGAGGTGGCGGGCCATACGCAACTACCTGAAGGCAGGCTACCCCAGGGAGAAGGTGGCCTACTGGACGGGGATGCGGAGCTTGATGCTCAGGGGGTGGGAGGGGTAGGAGGACAAGACCCTAAAGTGCCCGAGGCCGCCTGATCCGCAAGGCCTTTAAAATAACTCGCCCCAGAAAAGCACTTTGCAGACCCACCCAGGTTTTCGGCCAATGCGCGCAAGTAAGGCTCAAAGGTCTTTCCAGAAAGATCGAGAATTTGGCAGAGGTGCTCGGGGGGTCTGGCCAGCAGGGACTCTATGGATTTAATCCGCTCTAGGGGCAAAACATAGGCGTAAAGACCGTAGAGGGGACGTACCCTTTGGGCTCCCAACTGAGGTTTCAGGGCAAGCAAGCCCAGGACAAACTCACCTTCCATGTAGATCGCCAAGGCACCGCTCGGGCTGGAGGGAGAAGCGTACTGTGCAGCCTCTTCTCTGACCGCTGGAGGCAGGTGAATCCACGTAAGGGCAGGATCCACGAAGAGCAAGTTATAGAGGTGCCACCCCAAGGGATCGCACCAGCTTGCGTATTTTGCCTCGAAGAATGCGTAGGTGTGCGTGTAAAAGTAATCTCTCAACCAGGGCAGGACATTCCTAGGATTCTGCTCCACCCTTGTCTGGAAAGCGAGATCCAAGATCAGCTTCAAGTACGCTGCCCTCCGATGGAAGTGGGCCAGCATCCCCAAGTGGTGCACCGAAAGGAGCAGGGGATGGAGTCGTAAGGCTTCAGCAGAAGGACTCCACGAGGTAACAAAGTAAGGCGGTATAGCAGCCCGACCCAAGCTCTCCAAAGCCCGCTGCACCAGGAGAGCGTACTTGTCCTCGCGGTCCGCAACGATGAGCTCCCCAAGGCCCCGGAGAAGGGGTTGGGTCAGCTCTTCCACCTGCTTGAGAACCTGCCACCATTCGCCTGGATCCCCAGAGAGATGCCAGGGCAGATTGGTTAGCCCTTCCCGCAAACGGGCCACCTCACGGAATAGGGCTTCTTCTACGGGATCCATCTTGAACAAACGCATGGACCGGGCGACTTCCTCCAAGGAACCTCCTGGACTTAACGCCAAATGGGACAGACCACCCTGGATTTCCGCAGAAGAAGGGGCTTCGCCCGCAAAGAGGCTCTCTAGTCCCTTCTGCATCAAAAGCTTTTGGAGAATGCTCCAGGACCCCTCGAGGGCCTCGAAGCGCCTCTTAAGATCCGCGAGCTCGCTTTCCAAGGGCTCCACCGCACCTTTAACAGCCTTGCGCAAAAATCTGGCGTAATCTTCTGCCCCCGCGAGCTGGCTTGTAGAGACTTTACGAACATAAACAGCGTGTTTTTGCACATCAGGACCGTCTTTAAGCATTACATGAGGCTGTTCGTAGCTAGGGTAAATGAGAATAACCCAGAAGGGTTTGCCTTCGCGTTCAAAGCGGTACAAACCTAGGTTAGGCAGGGGGTAGATGTAGTTTTGGAGCCTCTGAATAAGGCAATCCTTGACCTTTTCCTCCTCTTCTGGTGGGCAGTTGTGTTCTCTCCAGTCGTCGTAGCCTGTGATATCCCCGTTCACCGCCCCGACGATGACAAAACCAAAGTCGCGAAGGTCCGAATCCTGGTAGTAAGTGGCCTGGGGGTCGTCGGTGTTGGCGATCGCTGCAATCTCCTTGGCCAATTTGGCGATGTCGGTGGGTTCTCGCTTGAAATCCACCTTGGACATCTCCCCTTGGCCCAATAAGTGCAAAACCTCCTGAAACACCCGATCCCTGAACGAGATCTCGCCACCGGCCTCCTGTGCGGTGGAAATAGAGGTATCCTGCATAGTTTTTGTTCTCCTTATGTCAAAGGAGTCTACTCAGCAGCAGTAAAGCTGTCAAGAGGAGAGCCCCTAGGGCGACCGCACGCCACACTCCGAGAGCCTGCCGCAAACGGGCCACCTCCTGGAATAGGACTCCGGGCTCGCCTTCCAGCTTTCTCAGCTGCTCCTTGAGGCGGTCTGCCTCTTGCCTAAGAGCTCTGTTCTCGTCTTGGGCCTTGTGGAGCAAGTCAGCCAGGGTGGCCTTTTCCTTAGCCTCCCGCATCTCCCGTTCTACCATCTTCACCACCTCGCCCAAGAAGCTCCCAAAAGCGGAAGGCGTAGGGAAGGCTTCATCGGCCAGGGTCTCCACCCAAAGGGTGTTGGCCGCGTGGCCCAAGGCCACCACCACGGGTTTTGGGCAGGTGGCCACCGCTTCCCAGACCTCTGGGCTGTCCAGGGCCTCCAGGCCCTCCCCACCGCCCCGCACCAGAGCCACCAGGTGGTATTCGCTCTGGCCGAGATCCTTCAGGACTTTGGCCACCCCCCAAGGGTCCAGGAGGTTCACCCGCTTTTGGTCCATGCGGTAGCGCCCCCGGGCCCCTTGAAGGAGGGCTTCCACGTCCTTGTCCACAATGGCGGTCTCCCCCACCACTAGAACGATGGAGGGCATCTCCCCCTTGCGGAGGAGTTCTAGAAGAAGGGCGCGGACGTCCCGCTTGGGTATGGTGCGCTTTGGAAGGCGCACCTCGCGGGCTTGGGTCAGGTCCCCCTCCTCTTGCAGAGCTTCCACCCGAAAAACCATCCGAGGCATATCTCCATTCATGGAAAGCTCAGGGGTTACAGAAAGGGTGTATATGCGCGCCTCCTCCAACGGGACACCCAAAGGCACCTTTAAGCGGATGGTGGGCCCCCCAGACTCGTTTCTTAGGTCGCCGTAATAGAAGCCACCCCAGGTTTTATTGCTCCGGTCAGCAAACACCCCACGCACCAGGTAGGGTCCGTCATCTTTGAGGCGGCGGAATACCTCTCCCGCAAAAAGGGCGTGGAGGCCCTGGAGAAGCTGCCCTGGAGTCATAGGAGAGGCCTCAGAACGACCTTCTGGCGCTTTCATAGGGGAACCTCCCTCGCTACATTTT